>JBDSAP010000208.1:0-41990 GCA_039922055.1 Ferruginibacter sp. | reverse complement strand
AATGCTTCATCTTTTTCTTTCTCTAAAAAATTCGCACTCTCCATAATCCCTTTTGTTTCCCATTCCATCAATGCCTCGTCGGGTACTGCATCGAGCGGCACTGTGCTTGATTTTGATGGTTCATTGTGGGGAATGTTCGCCGTCCTGTTGTAAACAGATATTAGTGACCACCGCGGCCTGTCGGAAAGATTTGCTTCTGAACGATGCAAGGTGTTGCTGTGAAAAAACAACGCATCACCGGCATTTATTTCCACATATACAAGGTCCATTGTTTTTAGAGCAAGGTCTACATAATGCTGCGATGCGCCTACCTGTTCGCCTGCAAAGCCGTGTTCTATACGCCCCATTTTTTGCGATCCTTTTATCACCTGCAAACAACCGTTTTCCTTATTCGCATCGGTGATGGCGATCATTACCGACATCATCTGATCGGGTAATAAAAATTCATTTTTATACCAGTAGCCATAGTCCTGGTGCCATTCCCATGCGCCACCAACTCTTGGTTCCTTCTGCATCAGCTTGCTGTGAAAGTGACAAACCGAACTATCTCCATCCATCAACTGATCAACAGAATTAACCATGCGCTTACTCTTTGTCAATAATCCATAGGCATCGTCGCCGGGCGTGTACCACAGGGTGAGCTTTGTTTTTTTTCCTGTTTGGTCATTGAGATCAAAGGCATGTTTTTGCAACGTGTCATCACCGGTTGCAATACTGTATAATTTATTTATTTCATCGCCCGTAAGAAAATTGCGAAGTATTACATAGCCGTCACGGTGATAGCTTGCTTTTTGATCAGGAGTGAATTGGAAATTTTTCATACGCAAGGTTTAAAGAATATTATGTAGAAAAAAAATTTACCATTTTTCAAAAGCTTAAAAGATTTTGTTTAACACTTCGGTATTTCATGGCGCCGGCATTGGCGATAGTCTATCCCGTATTTTAATCGGGACTCCGTTCAACGGTAGTTATAATGGCATCAATCGCCTTACAAACCTATAAGGTTTATTCCAGCATAAAAGCAAAATCAACATAAATTTTCAAAAACAATTTGCTTATACAACCGACCATTTAAAAGCCGATTGCAGATTGAGCCTTTTACAAGTTTCACCGAGTCCCTTATGTCTCCGATGATCCCGATATTTTTCTTCGTTGATCTTGCACTGCTGATCCGGTGAGTCACTCTTAAGGAGTGACTCACCGATGGATTGTCTTTAGCACCATGGGTTCCTACCGAACGCCTTTAATTTTTGAATATAATTTTTTCTTACCTACCAAATGTTCCTACGGAACATATCACGCTTTTATTCATTATTGCTTAGCGGCACGGGTGACGTTGACGCAGCACTTGCTGCCTTTTATAAATAAGGCTCAGTCATGTGGCTGTTGTAGGAAAAGAATAGTCGTACAAAGGCTCCTGAATCTGCGCTGCGATCGAAAACATAATGAAAAACAGGACTATTACCGCCGACGTTCATGACATTGGTAATTCTTCTCCCTGCGATAGTTGCGCCAGCTATATGGATCAGACTAATTATTCGAAACTTTAAAATCCAGTTTCTTCAACCCATGTTTTATTTCAGGACAGCTCATAAATAATTTCCACAACAAACCACTTCTGTAATTTTCAATCATCACAATGATCGGCCCCTGGTCAATCGCCAAATGCGATGTTGCATACCAGTTTTTCGTTTCATTAAATGCATCCCCGAAACCGTATTCACTCCAAATCTTATCACCAAGATCGTAATAGAAATGCTTGAGCGCTTTCATCGAATATTCAGGTGTGTAAGGAAATGCGGAGAGCGCAGCAGTTGGCGTAATCGTGCCTTCATCGTTGGTGGGGGAAAATGCATTGTAGCCGTTCCATGTATCGCTTGCCGTTAGCCCCCAGCAATTTTCGCTATAGCCTTTAAATGCTTTGGGATTATCAACACAATAATCATGGTTGATCAGTGTATGATTTTTATTTTGCTCCCAGTAGTCGGCGTATTCATCTTTTAATCCCCGTGGATCAAGCCCTAAAAAAGAATATTGCGAAAAGAATAAAGGTCCTCCGTAATCGAATCCTAACGGTAATGTGTGGCCGTAAAATTGCTTCCCGTTCTTAAAGAAATTACTTTGTGCCCATCCACGATGATAAACGGCGGCACTCACCGGGTAATGCTCATCACTGGCTGCCAGTATATACATGATCAAACACTCATTAAAACCACGCACCGGAAAATTCATGGCCCAGCCATTGTTAGGACTCCAATGCCAGTATAAAACTTCCTGGCCCTGTGTGTACCAGTTCCATTCAATGCTCGTCCACATCCAGTTTAGCTTTCCCCGAAATTCATTTTCCACAGGATTGTCCTGGTTGAAATATTGTCTTGCACAAAGCAATCCCTGGAACAGGTAAGAAGTCTCCACGAGATCGCCGCCATCATCTTTACGGCTAAAAGGAATTGTTTTACCAGTGGCCCCATCGAGCCAATGCGGAAAGGCGCCGTGATAAGAATTTGCCTTCAGTAAAAAGTTAACCATCTTACGCATAAACCTTGCGGCTGTATCTCTTGTGATCCAACCCCGCTCTGTAGCAACGATCACCGACATGATGCCAAAGCCGGTGCCGCCGGTCGTTACAACCTCGTTGCCATATCCGAATGTTGAATTACTCCGCTCTCTCGCCAACCCACTTACCGGGTGTGCAAAGTCCCAGAAATAACGAAAGGTTTGTTTTTGAACAAGATCCAGCAGAGCCGAATCGGAAAGATTTTTCGGCCTGTTTACGGGATCAAATACAACCGGTGCCGTTTTTGTTTTTTGTGCAACACAGGAAGTATTTACAAAAAATAACGCTACGAATAAATATTTGATGATGTGTTTCATAATCTTATAAACTTATAAATAAGGGGCAGTAAAGCCAAGCGATTTCATGCCCGTTTTTACTTCGGGGCAACTTGTAAATAAATTCCATAATAACCCACTGCGATAGTTCTCAATCATTACAATGATGGGGCCTTGATCAATGGCAAGGAATGAATCGGCAAACCAGGGGTCACTTAGTTTGAAAGCATCGTAAAATCCATACGGCCCCCATAATTTGTCGCCCAATTTATAATAAAAAAAATGGAGTGCGTTCATAGATTCCGCAGGAGTATATGGCATTGATGAAATAGCTCCGGTTGGCGATATTACACCAATATCGTTTGCGCCCGGCGCATTGGCATTATAGCCGTTGGGCACATCACTGGCAGTAAGTCCCCAGCATAAATTGCTGTACCCATACCAGTTGCGGGGATTTGCCTTACTGTACTCATAATTTATTTTTGTGTGGTTGGTAACCTGCGTTGCATAATCCGCATAAACGTCGTTTAAGCCGTTTGGATTAATACCTAAAAAAGAATAGTGCGCAAAAAATAACGGCCCACCCAGATCAGGTCCTAATGGCAGTTTATATCCAAAAAATATTTTATTGTTCGTCATACTGCCATTACGGGCCCAGCCATTAATGTAAGCTGCCGGTGGTATTTTATTAGCGGTAGTAGGTGATGATGCTGCCAGCACGTATACGATCAAAGCTTCGTTCCATCCGCTTACCTGCTGGTTAATGACCCAACCTTTGTCGGGGCTCCAATGCCAATATATAGCGTCCTGATTGTTCTGCCGGTACCAATTCCACTCTACCCCATTCCAAAGAGCATTTATCTTACCCCTTAAGTCAACCTCTGTTGCATCCGTTGTGTTATTAAAATATTGTCTTGCTGTGAGAAGCCCCTGCATAAGATAAGCTGTTTCTACAAGGTCGCCGCCGTTATCATTGATACTGAAAGGGATAGTGGCGCCTGTGTTGCCATTCAGCCAATGCGCAAAAGCACCGTGGTACTTTGTACAATTGGTGGTAAGAAAATCAGCGATTTTTAATATGCGGTCCCTGCCTTCCGGTCTTGTTATAAAGCCCCGGTTAACCGCCGTTATAATTGCCATGATGCCGAAGCCTGTGCCTCCCGTTGTTACCAGGTCGCCACTACCGTTTCTTTCTCTTGCCATCCCAGATACCGGATGGCCAAAATCCCAAAAATATTTGAAGGTTTGTTGCTGAACTTTATCGAGTAAATCACTATCTGTTATCACCGGAAATTTATCGGATGAATCGATTGCTGTATTAAAGCTGATGGACTGGCCTGCGGATAACGAGGTATTTCGCAGAGATGTTAGGCTGTTCTTTATTTCTAAAACATATTTAGTAATTGGACTGAGTAGTGAAGCAGGCTGAAGTATTACTATACTATCACCATTTTGGTAGGAGGCATTGAAAGCGGCAATTTCACCACCATTTTTTGCAAGAGTAATCCCGCTACCAATAGTTCCATGAGCTACAGGAGCAGAAAAAGATAATTTAATAACAGGCAAAAGATTTACTCCATACTGGACGGAGGCAGTATTATCATTGATTGCGGAAGAAATCATGTTGAACTTTTCTACCGCAGGTAACGGATCAGGTGAAGTATCGGCGCCTTTTTTACAGCCTGATGATGCCATCAAAAAAACTGCCATTACAAAATGCAAATACATGCAACGGATCATATAACAGGTTTAAGAATCATATTGTAAAAAAAGGTTGCCAATGGATAATTTTATACCAGGCAACCTTTTAATTTTTATTGAAAATTTTATTTCCAGTAGTATTATCTTCCTTGCTTTTCTAGTTGGAATAACGCTGACACTTCCTGACCGGTAAGCGACCTGTTGTAAATTCTAAATTCATCTAGTTTGCCAGCAAAATTTGTAGCCCAGCCTTGCGAAGAAGCTCCATTAGTGAGACTTGGATTGGTTTGGAATTGAAAGGCACCAAAAGCCATCTTGGTTGCATTGACAAAAGTAAGATTACCATAGGGAGTTTCCGGAGGAGCTCCGGGATCACTACCATGTAGAGTTGGGCCGATCTTATTTGCAGGATTAGCCGCAGAATTTACACCAATCGCTGAACCATTTTGATAAATATTGAATATCGAAGTAGCTGCATCATAAGTAGCCGTTAGATGCACCCATGTGCCAAAATTGACTCTTGCATCTGTAAATTGGCCACTCCAGGGAACAGCGGAATTGTACATGTGCACTTTGAAAACTGCCTTGTCAGCATTGCCGCCATTATCCTGGTAGATATCAAGGCTGCCCCAAAAGTCGTCGGTCCTTGCTATGGTAAAAATGCCGATTGCACCGGTATTTACCGGTGAGTTTATCCAGAATGCAATGGAATAACTTTTCAACCCTTGTAATGCAGCGCTGGGATTAAATGTTGCATAAGCAGTACTACTTCCTTTATAAGCCTGCCCTTTTTTACCTGCTTCAAAAGTAGCTCCCTGGTTTACGGCACTTGTATTGGTAATGCTATCAAGAAAATTGCCGTTGAACGCCCAATAGCCCACGAGGTTTGCTTTGGCAACTTCGCTTGAGTTATTAAAGCCTCCATCAACTGGCGGAGGATCGCCTTTTGAAAAATCATCATCTTTTTCAACTTTGGTACATGCAGAAAATGTTAATGCTGACAGCATTAAGAAAGCTATCGCGATTTTTAGGCTATAATAATTTCTTTTCATAAAAATTTATTTTAAGTACGCTGTATCAATAATTAGGGTTTTGGGTAAGGCGATTTCCGCTCAAATCCCTTTGCGCCTGTGGAATCGGGAAAAGTTCGTGTTTGCCAGTCACAAACCCTTTGGAAGCCAAAATCGCTCCGGCAGTTCCTTGTCGCACCAGGTCTAAAAACCGATCGGTTTCCATTGCCAGCTCAAGTCTTCTTTCTTTCCAGATGTTTGCTTCTGTTGCCGCAACCGCCGTAAGTGAAGCACGTGCCCGAACCCTGTTTAAAGGAGTTGCTGCATCGCCCCCTGTATGAAAGGCAGCCTCTGCATTAATAAGTAATACTTCAGCAAAGCGCATGAGACGGATATTTTTGGGCTTATTGTCTTTATCCAAATATCCATTGCAGGCAGTTGTTTCTTTAAAAGGGCTGTGGTAAGCTTTATAATTATACCGTGGGTTCTCTACCAATGATTGGTTAGGTATGACAAAGCCATCCCATAAAGTGACCGGATTTACCGGATCCACAAAGATGATGGTACCAGCTTTGCGGGTGTCGCCGGCTTCATAAGTACTTGCCAGGTCCGCGGTAGGTGAGTTAATCCCAAAACCAAGATCACCATTGTAAGGCTTTCCATCTACATTATTTTGCCATGCTCCTTTAGCCCTGGGTCCCTGGAAATTACTGAAATTAGGACTGATCGCGTCACAGGTTCCGGTGGGTCCTTTGCTTGGACCCGTTTGCACCTCAAAAACAGATTCAATATTATTAGCACCCGTTTCTCTGAACACAGTTGCATAATCGGTTGCCAGGTCATACTTTCCTGAATTGATTACATCCAGTGACAGGTTATAGGCTTTCTGCCAGTCTTTCAGATATAGATAAACCTTTGCAAGGAAAGCTTCCGCCGCACCTTTATTAGCACGGCCTACCCTTGTTAACGGATCGCCTTTTAAAGGAAGATTGTCTACGGCATATTGCATATCATCTGTAACGATGGTATATATTTCGGCTTTGGTGGCTCTTGTTTGAAACTCGTCATTGTTAGCTTCGGTGGGCAATATAACCTGGGTTAGTTTTGGCACTCCCCCAAACAAGCGAACAAGATTAAAATAGTACATGCCCCGAAGGAACCTTACTTCCCCAATCAGCCTTTTTTTGATATTATCGTCTATGGTACTTTTACCCAGGATATCCAGCGCTTTATTCGCACGGTTGATAGCCAGGTAATGAGCCTTCCACAGTTCATTAAAATTTTCGTTGGAGGCTGTAAAAGAAAACTCATCAATATCTTTTACACCAAATCCATTTTCGCCCGGGGTGCTGCCCTTGTCTGCATCATCTGAAGCGATCTGGTTTACTACCACCCATCGCAAGCCGACCGTACCCTGTGAATATAAAGTGTTGTAAACACCTGTTACCAGGTTGTCTGCTGCCGCAGGATCTATCAATGCCTGTTCTTCGGTAAGCTGGCCCTGTGGCGGTACGTCCAGGAAGCTTTTTTTACAACTTGTCACGGCCAGCAGGGTCATTGTTGCGACAGAGAGTATTAATATTTTCTTATTCATTTTTTTTCTTTTAAAATTTATAAATTAAAAGCCAAGGTTTACACCAAAAGCGAAGGTCCTGGTGCTTGGGTATGTATTGACTTCTATACCGGCATTTAACGGTGTTCCGTCACCCTTATAAATTTCAGGAGTGAAACCACTATAAGGAGTAATTGTAAACAGGTTTTGCGCTGCTATGTACAATCTCAAACTGCTTATTTTCCCTCCTGCAATAGCACGTAGGGTGTAGCCAAGGGTCACATTATTTAAACGGAAGAAGTCGCCGCTTTCAAGAAAATATGTGGAGGCTGGTAATCTATCCAGGTTGGCTCTTGGAATTGTTGTACTTCTGTTATTTGGCGTCCAGCGGCCAGTTGCTACAGATGTTTCAATGTTATCTGTTGCGGCAGTACCCGTTAACGCCTTTTTACCATTATAAATTTTACTTCCACTGGTACCATAACTACTAAAGTTGAAATCAAAATTTTTGTACCCTAAAGTGCCGTTTACACCATAAGTAAGTTTGGGCTGGTATGACCCGCTGTATGCTCGATCATTATCATCTATCTTGCCATCAGGAACTCCGGCCGATCCGCTGATATCCAGGTATCGTAAGTCTCCGGGTTTTGCACTTTTTTGTGATGATTTAGCTATTTCTGCCGCATCCTGGAAAATACCATCCGCCTGAAGCAGGTAAAAACTACCAATTGGTTGATTGTTGTCAGACTTTGTCGTAAAAAAATCTCCAACCTTGCCATCAAACAAGGCCTGGCCACCATTTAAATTCACAATCTTGTTCTTGTTCCTGGCGATATTGCCGCCAACAGTATAAGTCCAGTCCTTGCCGATTTTATCATTCCAGGTAAGCCCAAGTTCCACGCCCGTATTTTCAAAATTTGCTGCATTGGTAATATACTTGCTGTCGGGATCACCTAAAATGGCCGGTATATTTACATAGATCAAAGCGTCTTTTGTTTTCTTTTGATAGTAATCAATTTCGCCAGTCAATCTTCTGTTTAAAATACTGAAATCAAGGCCTAGATCAAACTCTTCTGTTATTTCCCACTTTACATTCTTATCGGTTACATTATCAAAAGTAATACCGAGGAACCTGTTCCTTTCTAGATCATAGTAATAAGGAACATTTGTAGTAGCAATGGAGTAATATAGAGAAGTAGGAATATTATCGTTACCTACCTTACCCCAACTACCCCGTATTTTTAAATTATCAAAAGTTTTCTGATCTTTCATGAAGCCTTCTTCAGCCAGGTTCCATCCCAGTCCTACTGAAGGAAAATAGCCCCAACGATTATCTGCTCCAAACCGGGAAGTTCCATCGGCACGCATGGTAGCAGTTAATAAATAGCGACTGTTATATGAATAATTTACCCTGCCAATAAATGAATTTCTTGTCCACTTATCGCCGGTATTAGAAACTGTTTGCGTACCATTTGTACCTGCATTTAAAAACCACTGGTCTTTATTAACCGGCACATTAAGTGAGCTGCTCACAACGCTGTTAAATTTATATTGCTCTGCTGTTATACCGCCTAAAACTGTCAGGCTATGTTTATCGAAAGTTTTGTTGAAGGTGGCTGTATTATCCCACACCCATTTATTAGCATCATTATTAGTAATATTTAATTTACTGTTACCTCTCGACTGGTTGCCGCCGGGAATAATAAATGTAGTGGAGTCACTTAAATATTTATAATCGTACCCCGTAGTTTTTGAAAAGATAAGATCTACTCCCATACTGCTACGCAAGGTCAAAGCAGGAATGGGTTTATATTCGAGAGCAAAAGTTCCCTGCACACGGTTATCTAAAACCTTGTTATAAGTTTTTTCAATATCAAGCAAAGGGTTTCCCACGTTTCCTGCGGCAGAGGTGTTGCCATACAGCCCATTGAGTTTCGATGGTACAATGGGTGCAGCCCTGTATGCATTACTGAAAGCCCCGAAAGTTGCGCCATCCAGGTCGGAACGACTGTATGAAACAAGCGAGCTTAATTTCAATTTACTCGATAATTTATATTCATTATTTGAACGAAGCGTAAAACGGTTGTATTTATTATTCACCATAATACCATCTTCAGATAATAAACCAGCACTTAAAAAATAATTGATTTTTTCGCTACCGCCCGATAGTGACAGATTATGGTTTTGTTGAAATGCTTTGCGAAGGATCACATCATACCAATCAGTATTATATCCTTGCAATTTGGAGGAAGGCACCAAACTATCAAGGCCAGCATAATATATACTTGCTTCGTTCAGATAACCTGCGTATTGATTTTCACCAGCCATATTTACCAGGTTAGCAGCCTCCCTTATACCTGCATTTGCATCATAGCTAAAAAGCATCTTACCAACCCGGCCTTTTTTTGTAGTAATGATCAGTACTCCGTTTGCGGCACGCATACCATAGATCGCAGTGGCGCTTGCATCTTTCAATACATCGAGGGTTACAATATCTGCCGAGTTGATGTTGCGAATATCTTCTGTGATAACCCCATCTACAACATATAAAGGGTTAGCACCACCAAGCATAGTACCGGTACCACGAACTCTCACAGTAGGCAAAGAGTTTGGTTCACCGGAACTGATAATTTGTACCCCCGCTACTTTACCCTGGATAGCTTGAGTAGCTGTTTGAACAGGTTGCCTGGCAATATCGGCGCCCTTTACCGAAGCAACAGAGCCCGTGAGGTCTTTTTTGCGCTGGGTACCATAACCCACCACTACAACCTGCTCACCGACTTTGATCGATGGTGTTAATTGTACGGTTATTTCCGTGCGTCCGCCAACTGCTACCTCCTTCGGATCGTACCCGACATAGCTTACAACAAGCACCGCATTATCCGCTACATTTAAAGAAAAGACACCGCTGTTATCAGTAGAAGTTCCCACCTCACTGCCTTTTATTTTTATACTGGCGCCTGGCAATCCAACGCCGCTTTCATCTGTAACTTTTCCCGTCACCCTAATATCTACGTCCTCTACTTCCGCCGACTTGAACAAAACGACCAGGTCGCTTTTCATCATCTTATAGGATAGGCCGGTTCCATTAAGAATCACATTCATCACTTCCGGTAAATCTGCTTTTTTAAAACTGGCGTTGACGGTTTTAGACGCCGGAATCAGGTTGTTGTTATACACAAAGCGATATGCTGTTTGTGCTTCCAGCATAGAGATTGCCTCCGTTAATTCTACATTTTTAAAGTTCAGCGTTATCGTGCCCTGGCTTTTTGCCTGAACAGATAGCTGCATAATAAAAACCAGCATCACCGGAGAAATTAGCTTTATGCTGTTTACAATTTTTTTTATCAACTTCTCTTTATAGGAGAAGGATGAAAATGCGGCAATAATCATATTTTATTTTTTAAAAAATTAAACAATTAAAATATCCATTCGTGATATTCTGATTGAAGCAATCGGGTGTAACCCATTTCTGTTAGTTAACAATTGTTTTGTAAGTATTATCTCATATCTTATTCGTTAATAAATAATGATTAAATTATTTTCTTTTTTAAACTCAAAATTGTAAGAAAGCTGAAGCGCTTCCAAAACCTGCATAACACTTTCTTCTTTAAAACTGCCGGTAAATTTTAAATCCATTAATTTTTTTGATCTTATTTCGATATTGCAGCCATACCATCGTTGCATTGTCGCTATTATTGACGAAAGACTTTCATTTTTAAACATCAGCTTATTTTGAGTCCAGCCAATTTCTTTAAAAATATTTTCCTTTGTATCCACAGCCACCTGCACCACCGATATTAAAGGCAATAATTCTTCAGATTTCGGCGCATCGTCACCAGCTTTTTTTAAATCGGCTTTCACTGTTTCCACACCGCTTGAAACAATTATTTTTTCGCTTGGTCTCAGCATTATTTTTTTGGCGGCGCTACTTGTTAGTGTTACTTCTATCGATCCCCTTATTAGCGTGGCTTCGGATGTAGTTTCTTCAGGATATGCTTTTACATTAAACGCAGTTCCAAGCACCTTTATATCCATTTTATTGGTATGAATGATAAATGGCTTATTTACATTTTTAACCACATCAAAATAGGCCTCCCCTGACAGGGTTACCTGGCGCAACTTTTCTCCGAAATTTTTATTATCATAAATCAATTTACTACCACCATTTAACCAAACGAGACTTCCATCGGGAAGTTGGATGCGGGTACGGGAGCCGCTTTTGGTCGCTACTTCACTTTGAGCCATCTTTATTTCAGATGCAGGGCTTAAGGATCTCCTGGTATTATAACTATAAAAAATAAAAGATATCACAGCAACGGCAATCACAATACCCGAGGCAGAAAAAAATATTTTATTGAATTGGCGTCTCGGCCTTCCTTCGTTACCATCAAGATATAAAGGCCGGATATCGTCTCTTTCCCCTTCCAGGTCAAAGCCTTTTTCCTTTAATCGTTTCAGGTGTAAGTGGTAAGTTGCTTCCAGGAATTCTTCATCCTTCTCGGCAGGAGTTGCCCAGTACTCATCAATTGCTTGCAGATAAAGATCGTTGTGCGCCTGGCTTTCTATTATTTGGCTAAGCTCTGCCAATTCCAGGGCAGTTGCTTCGCCAGAAAGTTTTCGGGACACCAGGGTCCAAATTCGATCTTTGATCATAGTGAGTAACTATATGGAGACAAGAAAAAAACGAATCCCCTAAAAAGAAAAAAGAAAAATTTAAAAATTTAGCTGGAAGATTTCTTTGATGAGATATTCAGTACTTCAGCAATTTTTTTGAGTGCGATCGCCACCTGGTGATCGATCGTTTTTACGCTGATATTGAGTAGTGTTGCTATTTCCTTATATTTTAGCTGGTCTTCTTTTGCCAGTTTAAAAATGAGTTTGCAACGTTGGGGTAACTGTGCTATGGCGGCTTCTATTTGGAGCGATAACTCCCGCGTTAGCAGGATGGACTCTGCATTATCATCTAAAGTCGCAAACTCTACCTGTACTTCATCCAATGAAAGCACGATTGATTTGCGGGTTTGCTGCAATCTTCGAAGTGAGCTATTCCGCACACTTACATACAAATACATCTTTAGATTCTCAATTTTTGCCAGGTGGGTTCTTTTCGCCCATATATCAATTAATATATCTGAAACAATTTCCTCGGCAAGCTCCTTTGACTTTACGATTGAAAATGAAAAACTTTTTAATGGAAGAAAAAAATGGAAAAATAATTGCTTATACGAAACCTGGTCATCATATTCAGCAATGCGCTGTTGCAGCCCATAAATGGCGCCTGAATCCAAAGTGGTGTTTTTGTTCATAGCAATCGAAACCCCTCTGTTTAAGTAATAGCAAACCCACAACTGGCTGAAAAAACATTGTTGTGACCGCCTGTTGCTTTATTTACAGACATCTTAAGAAAATGATCTGCTGCGTTTACCCAGCAATATATTTTCAATGGTCAAACTAATAAAATTTGACCCAAGTCTTTATGGACAATAACTTTGGGGTACCGATTTATGAATTATACAAACCAACCAAAAATTAAAGCACTCATATTTGACCTTGATGGAACACTGGGAAATACCCTACCTCTATGTATAGCCGCTTTCAGAAGCTCGGTAGAACCATTAGTAAACCGGTCCGTTTCTGATGAGGAAATAGTGGCAACATTCGGACCTTCGGAGGAAGGGACCATTATGGCGCTGGCGCCAAACTTTTACGAGCAGGGCGTACAGGATTACCTTCATTATTATGAAACCATGCACCATATCTGTCCTGTTGCATTTGAAGGTGTGGGAGAGCTGCTGGAGTTTTTAAAAACCAGGAACATAAAGCTTGCAATGGTGACCGGCAAAGGAAATTTTAGCACTACCATCTCTTTGAAAAAATTTGGTTTGGAAGATTTTTTTGAGTGTATCGAGACGGGTTCACCTTCAGGTCCGAGAAAAGCCGAAGGTATCAATACAGTAATGGGGCATTGGAAAGAAATAAGCAAAGATGAAGTGCTCTACATTGGAGATGCGCCTTCAGATATAGAAGCCAGTCGCAAAGCAGGTGTACGCGTGATTGCAGCAGCATGGGCCCCCACCACGGATCCTGCTAAATTGATATCAACGAAGCCTGATGAAATATTTTACTCGGTGAATGATTTTGAACTTTGGGTAAGGGAGAGGATTTAGTTGTGAATGGTTGATGAACAATCAATGTCGTTATTTTGAAAAAATTTCACGCAAAGAAACAAAGGAGCAAAGACGCTAAGTGATACAAGTGAAAAAAATCTTTGCGGCCTTCTGTATTTTTTAGCGGCTTTGCGTGAAATCTTTAAAATTGCAAAGCCGTTTCGATTAACTAATTTACCGCCTCTATTTCTGGTATAATCAATCAATATCTATTATGTCAACACGAAGAAAATTTTTGCAATCGGCCCTCATCAGTTCCGCAACAATTTTATCAGGCGAGCAGTTAACTGCGGCTTCGGAAAAAACGCAACGACCATTAGTCAATCAGCCAATAGTAATATCTACCTGGGATTTTGGAAAAGAAGCTAATGCTGAAGCATGGAAAATATTAAACAATGGAGGCAGAGCACTGGATGCAGTAGAAGCCGGTGTAAAGATCCCTGAGGCTGATCCCACCAATCAAAGTATTGGATATGGCGGTCTGCCCGACCGGGACGGAAAAGTTACATTGGATGCCTGCATCATGGATGAAAAATATAACTGCGGATCGGTGATGTGTATTGAACATATTATGCACCCGATCTCTGTTGCACGAATGGTGATGGAAAAAACGCCGCATGTGATATTAACCGGCGAAGGAGCCTTAAATTTTGCGCTGGCAAATGGTTTTAAAAAAGAAAACCTGCTAACACCTGAAAGTGAAAGGGCATGGAAGGAATGGCTAAAGACTTCGAAGTATGAACCGGTAATAAATACAGAGAATCAATTGTACAATAAACAAAAAAATAAAAAAGGCGGACCATACAATCATGACACCATTGGTATGCTGGCAATGGACAGCGCAGGCAATTTGAGTGGCGCCTGTACAACCAGCGGCATGGCTTATAAAATGCGTGGCCGTGTGGGCGACTCGCCTGTTATTGGCGCAGGGCTTTATGTAGACAATGAAGTGGGTGGAGCAACTGCAACCGGGGTTGGTGAAGAAGTGATACGAATTGTGGGATCCCATTTAATTGTAGAACTGATGCGGCAGGGACTGAAGCCCGAGGCTGCCTGTAAAGCAGCAGTGGAGCGTATCATCAAACGAAATCCATCAAAGGCTAAGGAGGTACAGGTTGGTTTTTTAGCAATGAACAAGCAAGGTGAATTTGGCGCTTATTGTTTGCAAAAAGGATTTACTTATGCAGTGCGAAATAACACGGAAGAAAAAATATACACCGGGAAAAGTATTTATTAGGGTAGGATCGTCAATGGTCAATCGTCAATGGTCAATGGTCAATCGTTATCAGTCAATCGTCAATCGTTAATCTTATGAACATCCCTTCTAAAGCAATATTTGAAGTTTGTGCATTTAATATTCAAAGCGGCATTATTGCTGAAAAAGCAGGAGCAGCAAGAGTGGAGCTTTGCGATAATCCGGTGGAAGGTGGCACTACTGCAAGCTACGGCGCCATCAAGCAAACAAGGGAAACTATCAGCATACTCCTCTACCCTATTATCAGGCCAAGGGCAGGCAATTATTTGTATGATGAACATGAATTCGCCATCATAAAAAAAGATATCGCCATTTGCAAAGAGCTTGGCTGTGATGGGATATCCATTGGCGTTCAAAAAATAAATGGTGAAATCGATACGGAGCGATTAAAGGAAATAGTAGAGCTGGCTTACCCGATGGGTGTTACCTGCAACCGTGCGTTCGACGTAACTCCCGACCCATACTCGGCGCTCGAAGAACTCATCAATGCGGGCTGTGAAAGGGTATTGACATCCGGTCAAAAAAGTGCCGCTCCTGACGCAGGGACTGCATTACACATGTTGGTGCGGCAAGCTGGCGACCGGATCATTATAATGCCGGGAGCAGGAATTAATTCAAATAATATTGCAACGCTGATGAAAGAAAGTGGAGCAAGAGAATTCCATGGATCGGTAAGAAAACCTATACCCAATCCAGTAAAGTTCTCCAACCCAGCGGTGTTGGATTTCGGAAATGTTTACCAGGCCGATGAAGAAGAATTGAAAAAGATCATTGGCATTTTAGGCGCAGCAAATTGAGGTGATTGATTATCCTGCTATGACAGGTATGTTAGAAATACCGTCAATTAATACATTCTTTTTTGTCAAAAAAAGTACATTAAATTTGTATCTATTGAAATGGCTTTTAAAAGTCCCAAAGTATTTGATGTGCCGGCAGATTAGCTTTTGGGAGAGGGCAAATACGCCAATTATGATAAATGACACAGTGAAACGAATTAAAGAAATTCAGGTGCTATATGGCAGCACAAAACCTATCTCTTTAATCTTTTTGATACTTATATTCGGATGCAAAAGCCAGAACAGCTTATAAAATAATAAAACTATGGTACGGACACTTGTAACGCCACAACAACAAAATATTTCCATACTGGTGCCACAAAATTATGTGGGCAGGCAAATAGAAGTTTTATTGTATGCAGTTGATGAACTTATTGAAGGACAACAAACCGCCAAGCCAAATAATGCCGCTAAATACAAAGGAATTTTCTCTAAAGAAGAAGGTGAAAAATTTAATCAGTACATACAACAAGCCAGAAGCGAATGGGATAGAGATTTCTAATTGATACCAATGT
This sequence comes from Ferruginibacter sp., assembly GCA_039922055.1. Classification (GTDB taxonomy): domain Bacteria; phylum Bacteroidota; class Bacteroidia; order Chitinophagales; family Chitinophagaceae; genus Ferruginibacter. Next base: position 26,119 of record JBDSAP010000208.1, on the reverse strand, counting down.
TATCATTGATTATACTTCTAACAGGCTTGATGACAAAGGAAGTGCATTTGTAGAAAATATTTTTAATACCGGTTTTAATACTTCCATTGTTGTAAAAATTGAAGTGCTTGGTTACAATGATGCTCCGGCTAAGATGCAATTACTGGAAGAATTTTTAGCTACTGCATTTATTTATACTTTAGATGATGCTATTACTCAAAAACTATTGAGCTAAGAAGGATTAAAAAATTAAAATTAGGCGATGCTATTATTGCCGCCACTGCTTTAGTTTACAACCTTACTATCATTACCCGAAATACCGCTGACTTTAAAAATATTGATGGGATAGCTTGTGTTAACCCTCACACACTATAAATTATAAAACCACCAGTTTTTTACAACTGATGGTTTTTGTCCTTTAATTTATTACACTCTACCAAGGCACAAGGATTGCAAACCCTCTTTGCCTGCCCGACACCCTTGCGCCAATACGGGGTAAATAAGGCGGAACAAAATTGGTTCGTGTGCCAAGGGCCAAGGCGGAGGGAGAATGTCAATAACTGCGTGATGCGATTAATTTTTGTTTTACACGTTGTTGTTGGTACGCCTGCGCTCGTTACCTTTGTTACATACAAACACAAAAATTCCTGAACAGGATAAGTCCCTTATTCCCTATGCCTTAGATGATTAAATAGTGTAAAAATAAAAGCGTTATGATTACTGTAAACCCACAATATATAAAAGATACAGCAGGCAAAAAACTAGTTATTCTCCCTGCCAAAGAGTTTAATACTATTATGGAAGAACTGGAAGAGTTAGAAGATATAAAACGCTATGATGGTGCTAAAAAAAGAAAGCAACACTTTGTTGATGCAGAAACAGCATTTAAACAAATTGAAGCCAAAAGAAAAAAGTAATGTATACGCTCCGCATTGAAAACGCTGTAGTAAAAGCATTGGAAAAAATTAATGAGCCTTACTATTCTAAAATAAAAACTGCTATTCTTAAACTGGCTAAAAACCCTCGCCCTGCCGGTTATAAAAAATTAAAAGGACGTGATGGTTTTCGTATCCGGGTGGCCGGTTACAGAATCATCTACGATATTTTTGACAACATACTTACCGTTGATGTTATTGACCTCGGGCATAGAAAAGAAATTTATGAGTAATATAAAAATCTGGCAACCCTTTTTTTGTATTGTTGGGGTCCAGTTCTTTATTCCACAACTTTAGTAACCGCCCGGCGCAGGAAACCAAACACCCATCTACGCTTCATTCCGGTGCCTATTGGGTAAAAAGTCCGGCACAGGAAGCCTAAACACCTACCTGCGCCTAAATTCCCATGAGACCTCCACCTATATGAGATTTTAGAGGTATCTTTAGACTGGTTGGTAGGGCATACCGATTTAGAGCTGAACAAAGGAATGATCAGGCGGATTGAAGAAGTTACTAAAATGAAAGTGAAGAAAAAGAACATGTATTTGCAATGTTGGATGCTTCTATTGGTACTACTAAAATGCAGGGATTTTTAACTAAATAATGAATAAACTAAGCACTATGCTTTTACAATATATTCAGGATTTTAACGGGGCTACCACCGCCGTTATCGTGCCTATTGAAGAGTGGAATAAAATAACTGAAAAGTACACCGGCCTGGAAGAACTGCCGGAGTGGCAAAAAGATATTATTGACCACCGTTTGGAGCTTTATAAAAACCACCCCGAGCGGATAATACCTGTTGAACAATTTTTTGAGCAAATGGATAAAGGTGAAGGTGAAGTATAAAACCTTTATCCAGCTTGAAGCAGTACAAGATTTTGAAGAAGCCAAACTTTGGTATAAAAAAACTAAAGTAAATGGATTGTCCCAAAGATTTACTAACACTGTAAAATCAACTATTACCAATTTACAAAAGTCCCCTACTGCTTACGCTACCAGGTATAAGAATGTACGCATTGCACACACGGATAAATTCCCTTACGCTATTCATTTTTTTATTGATAACGACCTCATCGTTATTACTGCTATCATTTATAGTGGCAGAGATCCTAAATTAACTTTTGATAGAGTGTAAGCCCCCCCAAATAAAAAAACCAACAGCTTTTTACAACTGATGGTTTTTGCTCTTTTAATTTGTTACACTCTACCAAGGCACAAGGATTGTCAACGCTCATTGCCCGCCCGACATCCTTGCGCCAGTACGAGGATAAAATGCATTATTCTCATTTAATGATGTAGTAAGTAATTCCCAAAAAATAATACAAAAAATACTATTGGAAGTAAAAAAAATAATAGCACGACTCTTCTAATGCGTCTTTTATTGATTTGCTTCATTTTTACTTCCTCTTGAATATTATAATGCCTTCTTTGGCTCATGATAAACATAATCATGTTAATACTTATAGGTATTATAAAAGCGAGAAATATGATCGTTGAAACTATGGATAACATTATTTTATAGCTTTTCTTTTACCCCACTTTGGCGCAAGCCATTTCTTCGAAATAAGTGACCTCATGCATTGGCGCAAGCATGTCGGCTATGATAAGTGCGTTGGCATGCTGGTGCCATATAACAAAAAGAGCAAACAGTTTCTTAAAACCCATATTGTTATGCAAAAAAACTTCGGCAACTTCAAAAAGCTCAACGTTCGGCTCTCTTTCTTCCCAGCTAAGACATAATTATTTTGTGCCTCCAAAAGAAAAACATTTCGTTTATCTACTAAATACTGCGCCGTAGTACGCAAGGTCCCTGGCAACACACGGGCTCGGGAGGAGACGTTGCCGCGAAGGAGTTTCTAAAAAGAATGACGAGTCCCTGTCACAAAGATCATCCGATTTGAAAACCTCCCTGACAACGACTCGCCTGATAATTAAGCAGCCGCATTACGACCTATATTCTCCTCCAAAAAATTCTACTTGAATTGAATACCCTGCAACACCAGCGTATTTGATTCGCCGGCATTTTTTGGTACACTTACTATATACAGGTTATGCAATTTGCCATCAGTTACGGGTTCTATTTTAAATGGTATCACGGCCGCAAAACGTGTCTTAGGTTTTGGCTGCCCGGCCTTACCTGCTGGAAGTGCTGCCTGGCCTAATTTCTTACCATCCGGGCCATCTAATCGCAATTCAAAATCATAACCAAATAGTGGCGCATCGTTTCCACCCGCCATAATATCTGCGGCCGTAACGCCGGTAAGATCAATACTGTCGAGGCTCAAAGAGCCTTTGGTTTTAGGTACTATCACAAACGACATCCCGTTAAATGATCCTGATGTATAATTTACGAGATGTTTAGCATTGTTAATTTTCATTTTGCTATTACGCAAAGCAACGGCTGCATCACCAGCCAGGGGCTTAATACCCGGCCCGCCTTTATCGGTATAGGTAGCAGATATTACCAGCATGCCATTATCCACCGGCGTTTTATCCAGCGTGGGTTTTACTGAGCCGCTAACAGGCAAAGATTTTTTAGCCATTCCTTCCGCCGTAACCAGTGACTGTATCCACGCAACGATCTGTTTCGCTTCTCCGTCTTTAAGTCCGGGATGGGCAGGCATTACCGTTTCGCCCCATACTCCACCGCCGCCACTTATTATTTTTTTAGCCAGATACTGCCCTGCGGCAGGATCTTTCTGGTACTTAATTGCCACATCTACATAAGCAGGCCCAACTGATTTTCCCTCTTGTTTATGACAAGCTTTACAATCCAATGACTGGATCATATTTTTTCCCATCATTGATTCAGTTACTACCTGGTGGCCTTGAGAGGCACCAGCTTTATCACTTCCTTCTATGTAATCCGCGGAAATAAAAAGATCGTTCATATCCTTTACCGTTGCAGTATCATCTTTATCGGAAACAGTTACCGAATATGCAACTGATTTTCCTGGAAAATAAAAGGTTTTGTTTCCGTTAATCGCAATGTTTACCACGGGTGTTTCATTGCCTGCGTACACCACAACAGGACTGCTTTTGGTAGATTCTTTTTTGGTATCGCTTACTGTTACACTAATTGTGTATTCCCCAATCTTAGGATAAGTGTATTCCAACCTGGGTTCGGTTGTCTCCTTCTTTTCACCATCTCCAAGATCCCACACATAGGTAAGCTTGTCTTTTTCAGGATCTGCTGCATCCACGGTTGCCACCACTTTAAATGGCAGGGCGCCGGAGTTTTTATCAATTGCAATACCATTTATTTTCGGGGCACGGTTGCCTGCATTATAATCGATTCTTACCAATCCGGCATCAGCATTTTTGGTAAACCAGCCGGTACCATATTCCAGCATATACAATTTCCCATCTGGGCCTACTTCCATATCAATTACAAAATTGAATTTTGTGTTTTCCATAAAGGGCTCCATCTTATCAAAATCACCATTTGGCTGAAGAGTCACCGCTTTTATCCAACCCCTGATCCAATCGTATATGAAAAGCTTTTTGTTGTAATAATCGGGCAGTCTTGTTTCTTTAGGGAACATATCATTATAATAAACCGGGCCTGCCATTGCGTTTCTTCCGCCAGTACCTACTTGCGGAAAATCTGCCGAAGCGCCATAAGGATACCAGATAAAAGCAGGCTGCGCCGGTGGCAGTTGTTGTATGCCGGTATTATTGCGTGAAGCATTGATAGGTTTCGCCGGATCAAAACTGCTGCCGGTAGTACCACTGTTGTAATCATATTGGTGGTAAGGATAATTATTCCCGATAAATAAAGGCCAGCCAAAAAAGCCTGCCTTCCTTGCCTGGTTGATCTCATCGTAGCCACGTGGGCCACGGCTGTCAAGACTGTCATTGCTTGCATCCGGCCCCACTTCACCCCAATAGAGATAGCTGTTTTTCTGATCTACAGAAATACGATATGGGTTACGATTACCCTGCACATATATTTCAGGACGGGTACCCTGTTGTCCTTTAGGATATAAATTGCCATCAGGAATTTCGTAACTGCCATCCTCTTTCACCCGTATCCGCAATATCTTTCCGCGGAGATCGTTTGGATTGCCGGATGATCGCCGTGCATCATATTGTTCGTGTCCCGGCCGCTCATCCAGGGGCGCATAACCACTGTTTACAAAAGGCTGTTTTGGTTCATTGAAAGGCGTGGAATTATCACCGGTTGATACATAAAGCAATCCATCTTTATCAAACGCAATAGATCCCCCGGTATGGCAGCAGATCTCTCTTTGCGAATACAATTCCAGCACCACTTTTTCTGATGCGGAATCTAATTTATCGTTCTCAAATTTAAAACGTGATAGCCGGTTAACCGATGTATCCGCCGGGCTATAATATATATATACATAATGATTTTTTTCAAAATTGGGATCAGCTTTCAGGCCGAGCACACCTTCCTCTGCATTTACCCCGGGGGTACGGAGCGTTTTAAAATATACCGGCAGAAAGCCCACCTGCTTCACCGTTGAATCTCCTTTTTTGTATAACATGATCTCACCGCGACGCTGGGCTATCAATATATCAAGGTTCGGAAGGATCGTCATTTCTGTTGGCTCAAAAAAGGAGCCTGTGACCAATGTCGTTCTCACAAATCGGTTTTCTTCCGGCACCCTTGCTGTAGTTGCTTTTGAGAAATCCAGCTCCTTGTTTTCACCAATTGCATATTGTATTCCTGCAAGTATATGCTTCAGGTAATTCTCATCACTATAAGTTTCTTTTGTATGACCAAGCTCTGTATAAAATGCACGGCCGCCATCATATTCATGATACCATGCCATTGGATGATTGTCCCCGTTTTTACCGCCATGGTAAGATTTTTCATCAATGGTCATCAGCACTTTTATATCCTTACTGATTTTTTTAAAGCTGTAAAATTCATCGGTATGCTTCCATTGCGTTGGCAGGTGCTTGGTAGCAGCGTTTTCTTTGTCAACCACATTTAATACGCCGGATTGTACATTGGGAAAAGTATCATTGATACCAGGATGATCGAGAAAATAAGCGCCTGCAAGCCGTCCATACCAACCCCAATCATACTCACAATCAGTTGCAGCATGTATGCCCACATAACCACCACCAGCCTGGATATACCTTTCAAAATCCGCCTCCTGGTAGTTGTTCAATACATTACCGGTGGTACTTAAAAATACAACGGCAGAGTAATGCTTCAGCGAATCTTCGGTAAACCAATCGGCATCGGAAGTGGTATCGACCATAAACTTATTTTGAGCCCCAAGCTGCTCAATTGCACGAACCCCGTCGGCAATAGATTCATGGTGGTAACCGGCCGTTTTTGTAAAAACCAACACTCTTGTTTCATCATTCTTTTTAGAACAGGAAGAAAACATAAAAAGTAAAGTGGAAAAAACTATAAGGCAACGAACACAAGCAATAGAACGCATCATTTTAATTGAATTTTTATTAAGCAAACATATTTAAACGTTGAAGTTAAAGAGTTTAATTCAACTAAATACCATACAGAAACAACTTATGTGAGAAAGCTTCTTTTAAAAGAAAAATTGAGCCGTCAACACCCGGTAAAAGCTAAAAATAACATGCATTTTGTTCACGCCAATAGTTGCTGCGGTTGTAACAAACCCCAAACAAAAAACCAAAAACCTAAAACAAAAAACCCTATCCTAATCCCCGGCAACCGCTTGCATCTTTACCAATAATCGCTATTGAAATTTCCTTTACATTTGTTTTCACTTTTTATCATTTTATATGGGCAATAACAAGGATGGCATCGGAGATGGAATCTTAAAGGGATTAAAAAAGATATTGTTTACCAATTCCCCGGATGAACCTCAGGAGCCCACGACTCCAACGGTATCGTCAGCACCAATAATAGCCGAGACAAAAACGGCAGCACCAGTTGATGATGCAGGAGGCAATGTAAAAGATATGAAACTTCGTATCTACCAGTTGCTGGAATCGATCAACAAACCTGGTTGCGATTTTTTTGAAGTTTGGAATGCCTCCATTGAAATGGGCGGCGCAAACAGCAACAATATAAAAGCCGCATTTACTTCGCTTAAATATGTCGATAAAAGTCTTAATAAGGATAAGTTGCTGGAGACAGGTGATTTTTATATTTCAAACCTTGTGAAAGTGTTGGAAGCAGAAGCCACAAAAAGAAAAGAAGAAAAAGACAAATTGCTGGTTCAAAAGGAGCAACAAAAAACAAATCTTTCAGCCGAAATAACTGACCTCGAGCGCCAGATAGTTGCATTGCAAAATAAGCTTGCAGAAAAGAAAAAAGAAAGCGATAGCATCAATGAAAAATACCAACCACTTATTTCGGAGATCGATCATAAAATAACCAATGGCCAACAAGCTGTAAACAGCGTGGTCAACGAAATGCAGCAGGTAATTTCAATCATTCAAAAAGAATTAAACTAAATAAAACATGAGCAACTCCTCTTCTTCACTTACCGTGATACCGGCGGAATTAAAAAACCAGTTACCCATCTTCCAGGTACTGGGCGATAGGTTACCGGCGCCTTTAAAAACACCAGAAGGCCGCAAAACTATTTCGTCCATATTTTATTGGGCGCTTATACTTGGCGGAGCTTACTGGTTCTTTAAAAACCTTGATTCGCTATTGGCTTATGCAGCCAAATCGATCTTATTCGTAGTATTTGGCATCATACTCATCGTGCTGCTAATGCTGGCTCCAAAGATCATCAGTGCATTGCATCGCCTGGGCAGCACTTTGTTATTCAAAAGTGAAAAGTCGATCGTAAGAAATAATCCTGTGATCGCTTTGCAAATGTTGCTGAATGATGCAAAGGACACGTTGAAAAGAGTAAAAGAAAAGATCAGCCATGTGGACGGCGTACGGATTGACATGATACAAAGCGGCACGCAAGCTCAAAGCACAGCGGAGGAAAAATATGCGTTCGTAAAAAAATTGGCAGCCCAGGCTGTAAACAACGATAACCTGGCTTTAGCGGCCAATGCACAAAACAATACCGAAAAAGCGAACGACAATATACGTGCTGCAAAAGAAACCAGGACCAAAGCTTTTTTACTTGGTAAAGAAGGCGAAGCAGAGGAGCACAATGCAAGAAGTTATGCGCAATATGCCAACCAGTTTGCAAAGGTGATAGAGGTTTTAAATGACAATGAAAGTGCTGCAAGAATTTATGTAAGCACACTCGATAGCAGTATTTCCATCTTACAGAAAAAAATGGAAGCCACGCAAAAAATGAAGAATGCAACCGAAGGACTTGCCGATGTTTTCAATATAAAAGATGGCTGGGTTTTCCAGGAAGCGATGAGCGCTGCAACACAGGCCATCAGCCAGAATATTGCCTCTATCCGTTCCAATCTTGAGTTCCTTGATCAGAACAATAATATCACTGTCGGCGGTGCACCGTCACAACAGGAATTGGACGATTTTGTAAAGAGAGTTGACGAGCGTAATCTTACAGTACTGAATGTTTCTGCTATAGGAAGCAGCGGTCACGATCTTAGCAATGATGAAAAAGTTGATAAAGGATTTTCGCTATTGAGTTAAACGATGTGACTGGCTCAGGGTTGATAAATTTTGTTCCGGGCTGCATATTTTTATAGCATCATCGTTACGTCGCATTACTTTCATCGGCATACCTTTGGGCAACATTATAGACCAGCATATAAATAAGTCGTGTTACAATGTTGTGCGACTGCTAAAATTTTAAAAATAAAAAATACCATTTAATATGTCTACAAATTCATCCGGCTGGAGCCGGCTTCGCTGGCCGATAAAAGCGATCATTATTGCTTTACCGCTTATTGGTCTCGGCTATCTCGCCACTGAAAAAGGCTGGTTCAAAACGCAAACAGATTCCTACCAGGATGTAGCTGATACAACCACTACTTCAAACGATACAAAAACAAGTGACACTAAGAAAAGTGCAGATGAGAAAAAGAGTACGGGTGAATTAAGGACTTTTAATTTCCAACCGGAGAAACCCGTTAACGGGGAAATAAAAGGCATCGTTGAAGTTGGAGCAACGGGCTTTAATTCTTTCGTGATAAACATGGATAAGGAAAAACGCTGGGAGATAATCTCTAAGGACTTTGGTAAATCGCTGGTGTACGAGGGACTCGCCACGGCTGAAGACATCAGGTCAGGTTTGCGTAAATATATCGCTGATATGTTTGACAAAGGGGTAAAGTCAAAGAACATACATTTTATCATTAGCTCCGGTGCACAAAAAGAACCGAAGACTGCCACCATCAGTTCTGAATTAAAAAAGATGGGCTTTATTGTAAATCTCGTAACTGCAGAACAGGAAGGTAAACTCGGCCTGAGAAGTGCATTGCCTCCATCTTATAACGAAAGCGCCTTTGTTGTAGATATGGGATCTGGTAACACAAAAATAGCCTGGATGAATGGCAGCTCTATTTCGGCCCTGGAAGCTCCCGGCGCAAAATATTTTGAAAAAGATGCGAAGGATGAAGATGTGTACAATGATGTAAAAGCTAAAGCATTGCAGGTACCCGCCGCTAAGCGGGAGGTTTGCTTCATCATTGGCGGTGTGCCTTTTGAACTTGCTAACCAGCATCGGCAGGGAAACGAACGATATACAGTATTGAAAGCACCGGCCGATTATAAAGGCGATAAACCAAAAACGAAAAGCGGATTGAATATTTACAAGGCCATTGTAGATGCTACTGGCTGCGATACTTTTGTATTTGACTGGGATGCAAATTTTTCTATCGGCTTCCTGCTAAGCTTACCATAGTAACAAATAAAACGTAATTAAAAACTCCCTCGCAATGTGCAGGGAGTTTTTTTTATTTTAATCAACATCAACCACGAAAAAACATTTGGCAATATAAAACTGCCATCGGGAGTGAGTTGTTTTTATTTTAAAAACCGAAACGCAGTTATACTTTTAAATTAAGTTTCTCCTGTATCCAGCCGGTTGAAAATCCATAGATTATTAACGCCACTAATATCAGCAATATGATCACCATTACCACATTGGTAGAAGATTTTTTCTTTTGAACGCCAGTGGTACCATAGCTGTTCTTAGTTTCGCTGACAGCAGTTTTTTTAGCTTTTATTAATTTACCTGTGTAGCGGTTGGTAAACATATCTACGTCAGACTGATTGTTTACCACTTGCTCTGCAATAAAAATTTCTTTGCTGTCAAGCAGGTCAAACGCTTGTAGCGTAACCGGCAAATCTTCCTTTCTAAGTTCCATTGTTGCAAGTTTTATTGATGATTATAATCTCTCAAGGATCAATTGCAATAATGCTGCCATGTGTAAGAGTTAGCAGTTATGCTGCTAATAGTCAGAGAGCATTAATTTTTTGAAGTATGTAAAAGGAATGTATGTAGAAAATTTTCCACTGGGAAGATTATCGACATTGCAGCAAGGAAACACGTCAGGCTCTATTTGAATCGCTCAAGAAAAATTTTCTGTCAGCTTTCAAATTTGTTAGATCGATAAATAATCGCCTTTGCTACAAAAACTTCAGCACTTCTTCGCCCATTGCCTCGGTGCCGAGAATCTTATCCGGAGCTGTAGTTGAATCCGCTATATCACGGGTTCGGTAACCTGCTTTTAATACCTGGTCGACAGCGCTGATCACCAATTCTGATTCTTCTTTCATACCAAAGGAAATATCCAACAGCAATGCAGCGGAAAGAATGGAGGCTAATGGATTAGCAACTCCCTTACCAGTGATATCATGCGCCGAGCCATGAATAGGTTCGTACACACCAGTCCCATCACCTATTGACGCGGAGGCAAGCATACCCATCGATCCTGCGATCTGCGATGCTTCGTCGGTTAGTATATCACCAAATAAATTTGCCGTAACCACCACGTCAAAGCGACACGGATCTTTTATTAATAACATTGCTGTAGCATCTACAAATTGGTATTCAACTTCTACATCTGTATACTCCAGGGCGAGCTTTTGAATTTCTTCACGCCATAACCGGCTTGTTTCTAAAACATTTGCTTTATCTACCGAGCACAATTTTTTACGGCGAGTTCTCGCTGCTTCAAATGCTTTACGACCGATCCTCTCTACTTCATAGCGGCTGTATTCTGCTACATCGTATGCCGTATTGCCATCATTTTTTCGTCCTTTGTCGCCGAAATAAATATCGCCGGTCAGCTCCCTGAAAAATAAAATATCGGCGCCTTTTAATATCTCCGGCTTAATGCTGGATGCACTTAATAGCTCATCAAATAATTTGATTGGGCGTAGGTTTGCATAGAGGCCCAGTTCTTTTCTCATTTTCAGCAATCCTTGTTCAGGCCGAACTTTGGCTGAAGGATCGTTATCATATTTTGGATGGCCTACTGCACCAAACAATACTGCATCTGAGTTCCTCATTTTCTCTAATGATTCATCCGGTAAGGCGCTGCCTGTTGCTTCGATAGCAACATGACCGATCATCGCTTCATCGTATGTAAATTCATGGTTGAATTTTTTTGCTATTTTATCTAATACCTTTTTACCTACTGCTGTTACTTCTTGTCCGATGCCGTCTCCGGGAACGATGAGTATGTGTTTTTTTGCCATTGCTTTTTTTATTATAAAAACTTTGCTTAAAGAGTATAATTAATTCTCAAATATTTGTTCATAATTCCTACCAACCTTATTATCATTCGCTTTGCCTTCCCAGCCGGCGGGCTGCGTAACTGCAACGCCGCTGCTTTTGCTTCTTTAAAAAAAATCGCTGCGCTCTTTTTTTAATCCGCCGCGGCGGACCGAAGCAAAAGAGGCGTCTTATGCAGTTACTGGTGAAAATTCAAAACAGAGGCTTTGTCTTCCGATTTCTTCTTGTTTCCTCCTGTTTGATAAACATTAACTGCACGGAATTTGTTCCTTGAAATACCGCTGTACAAGAGTGCGACGCCTATGAAGCTTCATTGAAAAACTGATGTTCGGCTCACAAAAATTATAATTCGCAAATTATTTAGCTGCTAAATAATATTCAACATTTTCTCCGTTGCTTTTATTGCCGATACTGTTTGATCGCTGTCGAGGCCACGGGTTTTAAATTCTTTTTTGTTGTGTGCCCAGGTAATGATCGTCTCGCAAAGCGCATCTGATTTTCCTCCCGGTGGTATGCGTACTGTATAATCTATCAGCGCCGGTAACTCAATCTTTTTTTGTTTGTAAATTTTCTTCAAGGCATTTACAAATGCATCATATTGCCCATCGCCCTGCGCATGTTCTTCAAATAATTCACCGCTGATACTTATGTTCAAAGTGGCTGATGGCCGCAGATCCCGGGAATGCGTAAGCACATAATTTTTTATCTGCACTTTTTCTACGATGCTGCTGCTGTCGATGATATCCGAAATGATGTATGGCAGATCGGCCTGGGTTACCATTTCCTTTCGGTCGCCCAACTCTATGATTCTTTGTGTTACTTTTTTAAGATCCTCATCCGACAACTGAATGCCAAGCTGTTGCAGGTTGTTCTCAATATTTGCCTTGCCACTTGTTTTGCCCAAAGCATACTTGCGCTGGCGGCCAAATCTTTCGGGCATCAGGTCATTATAATAGAGGTTATTTTTTTTATCTCCGTCTGCATGGATGCCTGCGGTTTGCGTAAAAACATTTTCTCCCACCACCGGTTTATTGGCGGAAACCCTGAAGCCTGAAAAAGCTTCCACCAGTTTACTTACCGTGTACAATGATTGCTCCTGCACACTTGTGCTTACATCTTTAACGTAGTCGTTTAATACGGCGATCGCACTGGCCAGCGGCGCATTACCTGCACGCTCGCCCATTCCATTTACCGTAAGATGCAAACCTTTGGCACCCGCTTTTACGGCTTCCAAAACATTCGCAATACCAAGGTCATAATCGTTGTGTGCATGAAAATCGAAATGCAGTTGTGGATACCTGTTTACTAATTCTGAAACATATTCAAATGTTTGCGACGGGATCAATACGCCCAGGGTATCTGGCAACAAAATTCGCTTGATGGGCTGGTGTTGCAAAAAATCGAGGTACTGCAATACATAATCTTTTGAATGGCGCATGCCATTGCTCCAGTCCTCTAAATAAATATTGCATTGTAAACCCTTTTTATTGGCTAACGCTATTACTTTGGCAATGTCCGCAAAATGTTCTTCGGGTTTTTTCTTTAATTGGTGGGTAAGGTGATTTAAAGATCCTTTGGTCAATAAGTTCATCACTACTGCGCCGGCTTCGAGCATCCAGTTCACTGACTGCTCTCCATCTACAAAAGTTAGTACTTCCACTTTGTTGATAAAGCCATTTGCATTGGCCCAGCCCGTTATCTTTTTTACTGCCTGCAACTCACCATCGGATACACGTGCGGAGGCAACTTCTATCCTATCCACCTTTACTTCTGTTAGCAACAACTGGGCAATGGTTAATTTTTCTGTTGCAGAAAAAGACACACCACTCGTTTGCTCACCGTCACGGAGCGTAGTATCCATTATCTCGATATGACGTGGTACTGTTTTCAATTTTTATTAATGATGGCAGTTGGTTGAAAGAAGTATTTTGAAGATTGAGGGGTAAACATTAGACATAATGCGTGGCGGCAAAATTTGCGATATCAGTTTTCATTGCCTGCAAATAATCTATATCATCAAAACCATTTAGGAGGTTATGCTTTTTATATCCGTTGATGTTGAAAGATTCGCTTTCTCCGGTGGCAAGGATGGTGATAGTTTGGTTGGGCAAATTAGCTTCTAATTGTGTGTTTGGGTCAGCCTCGATCGCAACAAATATTTTTTCTAAAAATGCGGGACTTACCTGAACGGGCAGTATTCCCATATTGATCGCATTGTTTTTAAAAATATCTGCAAAAAAACTTGAAACCACACACCTGAAACCGTAATCATAAATGGCCCATGCTGCATGTTCCCGACTGCTTCCGCTTCCGAAATTTGTTCCGGCAACTAATATTTTGCCCGAATAAATGGGATTATTCAAAATAAAATCCTGTTTGGGGGTGTTGTCAGGATTATAACGCCAGTCACGAAAAAGATTATCACCAAAACCTTCCCGCTTTACTGCCTTTAGAAAACGTGCAGGAATAATTTGATCAGTATCTACATTTTCGATGGGAAGTGGTACAGCGGAGCTTGTTAAAACATTGAATTTATCGTATGCCATAGTAAAGTTGATGGTTCATTGTTGATGGTTCATGGTTGAATGCATGTGGAGGTTGATAGTGTACCCTGTAACCTTACTACATTAAATCCCTTGGATCAGTTACGTAGCCTGTAACAGCGGCTGCGGCTGCTACTAATGGGCTTGCCAGTAAAGTGCGGCTTCCCGGGCCTTGCCTGCCTTCGAAATTTCTGTTGCTGGTGCTCACTGCATATTTACCCGCAGGCACTTTATCATCATTCATCGCAAGACATGCAGAGCAACCCGGCTGTCTTAATTGAAAACCTGCCTCCGTCAAGATATCCAGAATACCTTCTGCTTTAATTTGTTCTTCTACAATATGCGATCCGGGTACTACCCATGCTGTGACGTGATCCGCTTTTTTGCGACCTTTTACTATCGAAGCAAAAGCTCTGAAATCTTCTATGCGTCCGTTGGTGCAACTGCCAATAAATACATAATCCACTTTCTTCCCGATCATCTGGTCTTCTTCTTCAAAGCCCATGTATTTAAGCGATTTGTCGTAAGTAGCAGCGCCACCTTTTAGATCGGCAGCTTTGGGTATAGAACGAGAAATGCCCATACCCATACCAGGGTTGGTACCATACGTAATCATCGGCTCAATATCAGCCGCATCAAAATTATATTCCTTATCGAACGCAGCGTTCTCGTCGGTTTTTAAGGTTTTCCAATAAGCCAGGGCTTTATCCCATGCTTCGCCTTTTGGAGCTTTTTCACGCCCGTTGATATAAGCAAATGTTGTTTCGTCAGGAGCTATCATCCCGCCACGTGCACCCATTTCTATGCTCATATTGCAAACGGTCATACGACCTTCCATGCTCATTTTCTCAAACACATCTCCCGCATATTCTACAAAATAACCGGTTGCGCCTGCGGTGGTAAGTTTAGAGATAACATAAAGCGTAACATCCTTTGGTGTAACCGCTTTACCCAGCACACCATTTACATTAATGCGCATTTTTAAAGGCTTCGGTTGCATGATGCATTGAGACGATAAAACCATCTCTACTTCGGAAGTACCAATACCAAAAGCGATAGCGCCAAAAGCTCCGTGGGTAGACGTATGCGAATCGCCACACACAATGGTCATACCCGGGAGGGTGATGCCATTTTCGGGACCAACTACATGTACGATACCATTTTTGGGATTACCCAATCCCCAATGCGAAATACCATATTTGGCAGAATTCTCTTCAAGAGCTTTTAACTGGTTGGCCGACAACGGATCCTGAACAGGTAAGTGTTGATTAATTGTGGGAGTATTGTGGTCCGCAGTGGCGAAAGTATGTTCGGGAAACAGCACCTTTATCCCCCGCTCCTCCAGTCCTAAAAATGCTACCGGGCTGGTAACCTCATGAATAAAATGCCTGTCGATAAAAAACACGTCAGGCCCATCTTCAATTTTGCGTACTACGTGTGCATCCCACACTTTATCAAACAAAGTAGTTGGCGTATTGCTCATGTTTAAACTATTTTTGAATTATTTTGCAAATATCCATTGTTTAGAGCAAAAAATTGCAAAAATTTCCATATTTATCATTCTTTGTTGAATAATTTCTTAGCAGTGGTCCTGAAGATCGTTAGCGGTTAGTTCTACAGCCATCAAGTATCGAAATCGGGGTGGATGGAGTAGTTTTATTGGGAACCGGGCAGTTGTACCCTGTAGCATCATCGTT
The DNA here is from genome assembly GCA_039922055.1 of Ferruginibacter sp. Taxonomy (GTDB): domain Bacteria; phylum Bacteroidota; class Bacteroidia; order Chitinophagales; family Chitinophagaceae; genus Ferruginibacter. Next base: position 10,367 of record JBDSAP010000208.1, on the reverse strand, counting down.
GTGTCACAGTCCGTTCATCAGTTGTACTGCTATTTAGCTTTTTCCACACGATATAAAAAAACCTTTTTATAAAGTTTACACCTTTTTAAAAAGGTTTAATCTTTATACAGACCTGCAATATCCTTCAGCATAAATTCCAGGCAAACAAGTTACTTATTCACCATTATATCCCTTGCGCAGTTTAACCCCGGCATTTTTGTTTACAGTCCCTTTCCTTGGTAGATTGCTATTAAAAACCGTGCAGCGTCGGTTACCTTCCCGGCATTCCCGGCATTTTGCCCATTGGCATTTTGTTCATCATTTTCATCATGCCCTTCATTTGCTCAAACTGTTTTAAAAACTGGTTAAGTTCAGCAATATCTTTTCCACTTCCTTTAGCGATCCTGAGTTTGCGGTTTGGATTAATAATGTCGGGGTTGCGACGTTCCTCCACTGTCATGGAATTGATCATTGCCTCTATCCCTTTAAACGCATCATCATTAATATCGACATCCTTTATTTGCTTACCAACACCCGGAATCATTCCCATCAGATCTTTCAGGTTACCCATTTTTTTGATCTGCTGCAATTGCGTTTTAAAGTCTTCAAAATCAAATTGGTTTTTCCTGATCCGCTTCTCGAGCTTGGCAGCCTGTACTTCATCAAACTGTTCCTGGGCCTTTTCAACAAGGCTCACAATATCACCCATTCCCAAAATACGCTGGGCCATTCTCTCAGGATAAAAGATATCGAGGGTTTCCATCTTTTCCCCACTGCTCGCAAATTTTATCGGCTTGTTGACGGTGTACTTAATAGAAAGGGCAGCTCCGCCTCTTGTATCACCATCCAGTTTTGTGAGTACAACACCGCTAAAATCTAACCGCTCGTTAAATGCAGCGGCGGTATTTACGGCATCTTGTCCCGTCATGCTATCTACTACAAATAAAATTTCCTGTGGATTGATAGCAGCTTTAATGTTCGCGACTTCAGTCATCATTACTTCATCCACAGCCAGGCGGCCCGCAGTATCTATAATGATCACATTCTTATTTTTTGTTCTCGCTTCTTTAATTGCACTCTGCACTATGCTTACAGGATCTGTATTTTCCCTTTCACTGTAAACATCCACGTTGATCTGACCTCCTAAAATTTCCAATTGATCAATTGCCGCAGGCCGGTAGATATCGGCAGCAACCAGCAAGGGTGACTTACCTTTTTTTGTTTTTAAATAGTTGGCAAGCTTGCCACAAAAAGTTGTTTTGCCACTACCTTGTAAACCCGCTACCAAAATAATTGCCGGGTTACCGCTGATATTGAATTCACTTTCCTGGCCACCCATTAATTCGGTTAGCTGATCCTGTACTATTTTAACCATCAACTGACCCGGGCTCACTGCTGTAAGCACTTTTTCACCCATCGCCTTTTCTTTGATGGTATCCGTAAATTCTTTGGCGATCTTATAGTTAACATCCGCGTCAACCAAAGCACGACGGATATCCTTTACGGTGTTTGCAATATTCAGTTCAGAAATTCTTCCCTGCCCCTTTATATTTTTAAAAGCAATGTCCAGCTTTTCACTCAACGTATTGAACATATTCTATCTTGATTATTGGTTATAAACAAAGAAGTGAACCATAAAAGTTCACTCTATTAATTTTTGGCAAATGTAAGAAATCTTTTAAGCTCCCAAATAAGTTCGCAAAAGCTTGCAGCGGGAAGTAGAGCGTAGTTTGGTGATGGCTTTGTCTTTTATTTGTCTAACCCTTTCCCTGGTGAGGCTATATCGCTCTCCGATATCTTCCAGGCTTAATGGATGATCTACTCCGATACCAAAGAAAAAGCGGATAACATCCTTCTGCCGTTCAGTCAATGTACTCAACGAACGGGCTATTTCTGTTGATAGCGAAACGTTAAAAGTTATATGCATGTCGGTGCTTTCCGCATTGGGATTTTCCAGCACATCTATCAGTGATCCTTCTTCGCCATCTGCAAAGGGCTGATCCATGCTTACATGCCTTGCGGCAGCTCCAATAGTGGCTGCTACTTCTTCGGTTTCAAGGTCCAACAATGTAGCAATTTCTTCGGAAGTTGGCTCACGCTCATATTCCTGTTCCAACTGCGAATAAGCCTTACTGATACGATTGGTAAGTCCTACTTTATTTAATGGCAACCTGACTATACGTGATTGCTCAGCGAGTGCCTGCAAAATACTTTGGCGTATCCACCACACGGCGTAGGAAATAAATTTAAAACCACGGGTTTCATCAAAACGCTGTGCAGCCTTAATAAGACCCACATTGCCTTCGTTGATAAGATCAGGTAAAGTAAGCCCCTGGTTTTGATATTGTTTGGCAACAGATACTACGAAGCGCAGGTTTGCTTTAGTGAGTTTATCCAGCGCACGTTGATCGCCCTGTTTGATGAGGATAGCTAATTTCACTTCCTCTTCGGGGGTGATCAATTCTACTTTACCAATTTCCTGGAGGTATTTTTCTAAACTCTGGCTTTCACGGTTAGTGATAGATTTAGTGATCTTGAGTTGACGCATACTCATAGCCGAAAGTTTTAATGGAGGTTAAATAAGGATCAGGTAACGTTTGACTAAGTACACATATCGTACTTTACCGTAATTTAAAGCATTTATAATATGCAAACAAAATGTTTTTACCTGAAAAACTGAAAATATCAGCAACAGCAGTGCATTGTTTAAACAAACTGCCTGAACCATTAAACACAAATAATAAAAAAATATTTCATAAGCTCGATTATTTTGCTATTATTGCACTATTCTGTATGATTTAAATAAATTGGATGAGCAAGAAAGTTTTGTATACGTTAGAATACCCGGTTAGATGTTCGCCAGGCATATTATATGATTTTTTAAGTACCCCTGCCGGACTGCAGGAATGGTTTGCGGACAAAGTGGATGAGAGAGATGGCATTTTTAGTTTTTCATGGAACGGCGATGATGAGCAGGCTGAATTATTAGAAGGTGAAGAAGATAAATTTATACGTTACCATTGGTTACATGCTCCTAAAGAAGAGTATTTCGAATTCAGCATAGAAAAATCTGAAGTTACCAATCAAACGATCCTTATCATCAAGGATTTTGCTGAAAAAAAGGATATCAAAGATCAAAGCCAGTTGTGGGAATACCAGGTGAAAGACCTTTTTCATCGCCTCGGAAATTAATCGCCAACATCTTTATCATTTCCCGAAACGTATCGTTAATAAAATGCGTTGCATTATCCCAATGCGACAGTGGGATTTTTTTCGCGATTTTTATGAATGGCCCGTTGTGCAAAATGGCGGCGAAATCTTCAAGTGAAAATTCCGTTACCGGCAAGTAATTATCTTCATTAAAATGATGTTGCCATGGATCTTCGTTTATGCATAGCCAATAGTCTTGTTGTTGCAATTGGATGAAAGCAGCGATCAAGGCAGGCACTGCATCCTGTTTGCTGTGGCCGGATAGCTGGAGGTTAACGCTAAAGAAATTACCCCACCAAAAAAGTGTACGTATAGCAAAAGAATCTTCGCTTGTAAACAGGCGGGGATAATCGAGCATTACATAAGGAAGCTGACGGTAATTTTCACCTCTTGATATTTTTGGATTTGTTGCTAATACGGCATCGGGTAAATTCTCTTTATTTTCTTCAACAAACAATTGCATGGATGAAGCCAGCCTCCCAAAAAGCTGGTACACTTTATCGATCACGACATGTTTAGTTAAAATCCAATCTGTATTACAAACCAATTCGAGTTCCTTCTCAGAAAGAGTTATTTTTGCTGCTTCGCTCATTGATGTACAAGTTACTGAAATATACTTGTTACGATTTTTAAACAAGATCAAAACTGACAGTAATCTATCGTTGCGTTGCAAAATGATAATGGCATAATTAATGGCCGCAATAAAAAGGATATAATGTTTAAGTTGCGGCAGTCATAGCTCAAATGATAAAAAAATTAGACAAACTTATTCTTAAGGCTTTCATCGGGCCGTTCATTGCAACGTTCTTTATTGCATTTTTCGTGCTGATGATGCAGACCGTATGGAAATATATTGATGACCTTGTCGGTAAAGATCTTGACCTGTGGACTATCGGTAGTTTTATATGGTATGCAAGCGCTTCTCTTCTTACCCTTGCAATGCCCATTGCAATCCTGATATCTTCCATTATGACCTTTGGAAATCTCGGTGAATCATTTGAACTGGTAGCAATTAAATCGGCAGGCATTTCACTGCTACGTTTCATGCGGCCATTAACATTGGTATCAATAGTACTTTGCGGCATTACTTTTATTTTTGCCAATTATGTGCTCCCCTACGCCAACCTAAAAATGAAAACTACCTACCTCGATATCTCTTATAAAAAGCCTGCCCTCGACCTGAAGCAGGGAACTTTTTATACACATATACCTGGCTATTCAATTAAGGTAGGCAAAAAAGAACCCGACGGCAAAACCATTCATAACGTTCTAATCTACGAACAGCAATCAATATTGCAGGATAATAGCATTATTGCGGAGAAAGGATTGATGAGTTCTTCTGCAGATAAAAAGTTTCTCGAATTTACTTTGTACAACGGATACAGGTACCAGGAACGTGGTGTTCCGATGGATAGCACCTCTGAATTTATCAGGCTGGAATTTAAAGAATATAAAAAACTTTTTGACCTTGGTTCATTACAAATGGGAAACACGCCGGATAGTATTTTTAAGAGCGATTATAAAATGCTTAGCCTGCGGCAATTGAATATTTCTATTGACTCTCTTAGCAAAGTGAAAGATAGTTTTGGCGTAAAGTTTCGTAAAGAAATTACCAGGGAATTGAAGTATGTGATTCTTGCTGACAGCGTGTGGAAAAAAGCAACGCTTGTAAAAACTAAAGCTAAAATATTCGATGATCTCATTCCTGATTCTGCAAGAAGCACCGTAATTGATAATGCGATGAGCATTAATAGCAACCTGAAATCCACCTACCAGTTTTCAGGTGCAGAATGGGAGACAAAGAAAAAAGATGTAATAAATAATAAGGTAGAGTGGCACAGGAAATTTTCTCTTTCATTGGCATGTATAGTATTATTTTTTATTGGCGCCCCGCTCGGTTCTATTATCAGGAAAGGAGGATTAGGGATGCCGTTGGTAGTAGCCATTATCTTTTTCCTTTTATTTCACCTGCTGAATATGTTTGGCGAAAAATTTGTGAAGGAGAATATCACCTCTCCTTTTATAGGTATGTGGTTGGCCATCCTGGTGCTGGCTCCGCTTGGGGCATTACTCACTTATAAGGCAATGCATGATTCGCAGTTGTTCAATAAAGAATTTTATTACCGCCTGTTCAATAGTTTGCGGCGGGTTACATCGTCGGTTGGTAATATATTACCACGTAAAAAATAGTTTAGCTAAATTTAATCTATAAAACTTTATTTATGAAGCCAATACACAGACGGGATTTCATTGGTAACTCTGCCATGGCAGGTGTAGCCACAATAATAGGTTTGCCTTTACTTAGTTCATTCACTGAACTATCTAACAGCATGGAAACAGTAAACGTGCCTGCGCATCTCAAAACAGGTTTTGACCAGCAACCACTCGGTTATGCATACAATGCGCTGGAGCCAAATATAGATGCTCAAACGATGGACATCCATTACAATAAACATGCAAGCGCTTATAGTAAAAACGCAAAAGAAGCCGCCGCTGCTGAAGGTGTAGATGTATCTAAACCGGTAGAAGATGTGCTTGCCAAAATATCAAAGTATTCTGTAAAGATGCGCAACAATGCCGGTGGTCATTATAACCATGAACTTTTTTGGAAATGTATGACGCCGGGAGGAAATGCCCAACCAACTGGAAAATTGCTAAAAGCAATTGAACAAAGTTTTACTTCCGTTGACGAAATGAAAAAGCAATTTAGTGATGCTGCAAAAACGCGGTTTGGCAGTGGCTGGGCATGGTTGACTGTAAACAAGGATAAAAAATTAGTGATCAGTTCTACACCTAACCAGGATAATCCACTCATGGATATAGCAGAAGTGAAAGGATTGCCTTTATTGGGATTAGATGTATGGGAACATGCTTATTATTTAAAGTACCAGAACCGCAGACCGGAATATGTTGAGAATTTTTGGAAAGTGGTAAACTGGGATCATGTTGCAGAACGCTTTGAAAGTATGTAACCGCATAAAACCGCCCAATGAAAAAATTCAAGATCCTTTTTTTATTGGCCGGTACTTTGGTAATGGTTGTAGTAATGTCATGGCAGGGTGCATCATTAAAAACATCACTCACCCCACTTGGCATTCTCAACCTTGAATTCGCCTGTAATGCAACGAAGGCAAACGCTGTTGTGGATGTATGGGCAAGCATGAGTTCCGTTGACAATATCGCGGCGGCAAAATTGAACACCACACTCGATTTTATTTTCCTTTTTTTCTACGCTCTGCTACTTTTTTATCTATGTAAAGAACTGGCTGTATCAGCATTTGGTTCTTTGCGTAAGGTAGGCAGATTTTTAGCAAAAGCTGCGTTAGCAGCAGGCTTGTTTGATATACTGGAAAATACTGGGATGCTGTTTACTTTAAATGGCCGGATAACAGATGCTATTACGCTGCTCACTTTTATTTTCTCCGTTGCAAAATGGGCGCTGGTATTGGCTTGCCTGCTATACATTGTAATTACAGGTCCATTTACCCTGTATAAAAAATATAAGGCAGCATCATAATGGGACTTCTATAAATGGACTCAGCCTTTGAGCAAAGAGTATCATAAGATAAAACTTACACAAAGGCTGATAAATTGGCTAACAATCTGTAGCAAATATAATGACCTCCTTACACATACCAACAATAATTTTTCTTAATTTTTTGCCATCCTTTAGATTACCAGGAAGAAAAGGATGCCGGTAAAAAAGCACTACTTTCGTTCCCCTATTCTTTTGTTATTTTAAATAAAAACACCAACAAAATGCAAGTTTGGAAAGATTACCAGGAAAAAAATAAGGACCGTTTTTTAGAGGAATTACTGGCGCTTTTACGCATACCGAGTGTAAGTGCAAAAAGTGAGAATAAGGCAGATATGGTGAACTGTGCCGAAACAGTTAAGCAGCGTTTGCTGGAAGCTGGTGTTGACAAAGCTGAGGTTTACCAAACAGAAGGCCATCCTATTGTGTATGGAGAAAAAATAATTGATCCGTCTAAGCCTACCGTATTAGTATATGGCCATTACGATGTGCAGCCCGCAGAACCTCTTGATCTTTGGAAAAGCGGCCCGTTCGATCCGGTGATCATAGACGGAAAAATATTTGCCCGTGGCAGTTGCGATGATAAGGGCCAGGTATATATGCATGTGAAAGCTTTGGAAACAATGATCCAAACAAACACACTTACCAATAACATTAAGTTTTGTATTGAAGGTGAGGAAGAGGTAGGTTCGCCCAATCTCGCAAAATTTGTAGCCTCCAATAAAGAATTGCTGAAGGCAGATTGTATTTTAATCAGTGATACCGCAATGATCAGTCTTGATACGCCAAGTATTGATACAGGCGTTCGGGGCCTCAGCTATATAGAAGTGGAACTGACCGGTCCCAATCGGGATCTGCATAGTGGCGTGTATGGTGGCGCAGTGGCAAATCCAATTACTATTCTGGCCAAAATGATTGCGTCTTTACATGATGAGAACAATCATATTACCATTCCTGGATTTTATAATGATGTGGTGAATGCAACAGAAGAAGAAAGGGCATTAATGGCCAAAGCGCCGTATGATGAACAGGAATATAAAGATGACCTTGGTGTAAAAGAATTATGGGGCGAAAAAGGATATACCACGAGCGAAAGAACAGGCATCCGTCCCACAATAGAATTGAACGGCATTTGGGGCGGTTACACCGGCGAGGGTGCTAAAACAGTACTGCCCTCAAAAGCATTTGCCAAAATTTCTGCAAGGTTAGTGCCTAACCAACTTTCCGATAAAATAACTGAATTGCTCATTGATCATCTCCACAAGATCACGCCGGCCTCCGTTACAATGAAAGCAACCTTGCATCACGGCGGTGAGCCTTATATGACACCAATTGATAGCACTGCTTACAAGGCCGCTGCAAAGGCAATGGAAACAACTTTTGGCAAAGCGCCGATTCCAGTGCGTGGCGGTGGAAGTATTCCTATTTGTTCACTATTTGAAAGAGAGCTTGGCATTAAGATCGTATTCATGGGCTTTGGGTTAGACAGCGATAATTTACACAGTCCCAACGAAAAATTCAACGTAGAAAATTTTTATAAAGGAATTGAAACCATTCCTTACTTCCATCAGTACTTTAGTGAAATGAATTCCGATATTTGATGTATGATGTGTGATGTGTGATGTGTGATGTGTGATGTGTGATGTTTGATGTTTGATGTATTATTTATTGAAGCGTTTAACTTTTACAGCTCTTTCACAGATCATTATTTTATGATCTCTTATGTTTACTCTTTAAATTTTTGCCTGCGATTCCATTCAACATTTTTACATTAGCATATTAGCGTTAGCCAATTAATATTTCGTTCATTTCTTAATTCTGCTGTTTTTTCAACACTTCCAAATTGGCACATTTTCGAATTTTCACATTAGGCATTATTCCGCTCCTATCTTAATTACCTGTATTCGACATTTTCAAATTGGTACATTTTCAATTTTCACATTAGCTATTATTCCGTTCCTATTTAAATTCTCTTTGTATTCAACATTTTCAAATTTTCACATTGGCACATTTTCACATTAGTAGCAATATGTAAGTTTTTTTTTAAATTTGCAGCTAACCAAACCCCTTACGTATGACTGCACCAAAACTAACCAAGGCAATTCTATCTGCTGCTTTTTGCATCACCTGCTTACTTGCCAACGCCCAGGTAACTACCTCAACACTCAGTGGCACTGTTACAGGCACTGATGGCAAACCCTTGAATGGCGCCACAGTTCACATCACCTTTGCGAATGCAGGTATCAATAAACTCACTACTACTAATTCAAACGGTACCTTTCTTGTGCCTAATCTTAGAGTTGGCGGACCTTATCGTATAGCCGTTACATTTACCGGCTACCAGGAAAAAGCTGAAGACAATATTCAACTGGAACTTGGTCAGAATACACCCGTTGATTTCAAATTGGAAACTACTTCTGTAAACCTGGAAGCGGTAGTAGTAACCGGCAGATCAACCATCTTTGATAACCAGCGTACCGGTGCCTCCACAAATATTACTTCACGCCAGTTAAGGCAGCTACCCACCATATCGAGGTCGGCTGATGATTACACCCGTTTAACTCCATCTGCTTCTGCCACTATCAATGGTACCTCGTTTGCAGGTAGAAATGGCCAGTACAATAACTATTCTTTAGATGGCGCTGTATTCAACAATCCCTTTGGTTTGGATGCGCCTACTCCCGGCGGACAAACAGGTTCGCAGCCCGTATCTCTCGATGCAATTGACCAAATACAAGTAAACATTGCGCCCTACGATGTAACCCAGGCGGGCTTTACAGGTGCCGGCATCAATACAGTTACTAAGAGCGGTACGAATAATTTTGCAGGAACAGTTTATGGCTTTTATCGCAACCAGGCGCTGACTGGTAAAAAAGTAGATGGCAATAAAATAGCTGTACCAGATCTTACACAGTTGCAGGCTGGATTTTCTCTTGGTGGCGCAATAAAGAAAAGCAAGCTTTTTTACTTCGTAAATTTTGAAACAGAACAAAGAGAAGATGCAGCAAGCAGCTACGTTGCAAGAAATGCATCAAATGGAGGCAATACAAATACATCCAGGGTGCTTGAATCAGACCTTACCGCTGTGTCTTCAATTTTAAAATCGAAATATGGTTACGAAACCGGCCCTTACCAGGGCTACAATTTAAAGCAGACAAATTACAAATGGTTAGGAAAAATTGATTGGGTGATCAATGATAATAACAGTCTTTCTTTTACATACAATGGCTTGCAAGCCACCAAGGAAAAGCCTGCGCATCCAAATGCCATACGGCGCCGCGGTCCGGATTATACCACGATGCAATTCAAAAATTCAGGATATGAAATAGAAAATAAATTACAGTCTTTCGGAGCTGAATTAAAATCAAATTTTGGAAGCAAGTTCGCTAATAAATTCCGCGCTGTTTACAGTACCTTCCGCGACAAACGCAATCCATTCTCCACCCCGTTTCCTGTGTTGAATATACTCAAGTACGGCACGATGTATATTGTGGCTGGTCACGAACCATTTTCCATTAACAACAGGCTCAACCAGGATGCGTTACAATTGACGGATAATTTCAACATTATTTTACCAAATCATACTTTGACCATCGGGACTTCTTATGAGTCGTTTAAATTTGCAAACTCGTTTAACCTAACT
>JBDSAP010000207.1:0-16421 GCA_039922055.1 Ferruginibacter sp. | reverse complement strand
CGAATGCACGAATAAGCACGAATTTGTTTTAAGCTATACAACTTTAGCGATTTGCTTAAAAAAATAATTGCATTGGCCTATAAAATATATTAGCGTTCATTCGTTCATTCGTGGCAAAAATTTTTGATAACGAAAATGCCACGAATGCACGAATAAGCACGAATTTGTTTTAAGCTATACAACTTTAGCGATTTGCTTAAAAAAAATTGTATTAGCCTGTAAAATATATTAGCGTCCATTCGTGGCAAAATTTTTTGACAAGGAAATGCCACGAATGCACGAATGAGCACGAATTGTTTGATTAGCTATACAACTTTATTTGTGTTTCGTGAATTGCCGATGCAGCTATTAGAGAGGAAAAAATCTTTCAACAATAGAGGTTACCATTTCCGTAGTAAGCGGTTTGTTTTCGAAGCTGGAGATTTCAGGCATGTTAAGCGCTCTTATTTTATCATCGGGGTTGATAGAAGTGGTAAGCATAACGATGATGACTTTATTATCCGCCTTCCTGTTCAGCTCACGGAACCTTTCAATAAACTCCCATCCATCCATGGCCGGCATATTGATATCAAGTAATATAAGATCGGGATAAGGGAGTACGCTGCTGGCATCATTTTTTTCAACGCTATCTGCCAGGTAAGCAAGAGCGGATCTTGCGGTTTGCTTTGTTTTAATATTATTTGATAATGCTGTTTCTTCAAGAATAATATTGCTGAGGAAATTGGTGGCTTCATCATCATCGATCAATAAAATGCAATTCAATTTTGGCGTCATTTCTCTAATTTTTCATGGATAGTGAATGAAATTTCTTCATTCTCTACAACTTGGTTCAGATGGATTTTTATGTATGCTGGTTTTAAATTCTTGTTGAAATTTGAAACGCTAAATTACTTCTCAAAAATTTAACCGGCGGTTTCGCAGTGAAAAGTAGTGAATAGTTTTTATAAACTGTTCGTTTTATAGTTTTTATTCACCTTTTTCGGCAACGAAAAAGCTAACAGACTTTTTGCTAAACTGAAATATTTCTGAATAAATAGTATTGAGAAAATAATTTGTATTACTTGAAGTGGCTTCGACAAATTGTTTAAACTATTATTCATCTTTGTGCGACTATTACTTAATAAATAATTGAACTTTGGAAAATTTAAAGCTTTATATGTTGCTGATAGGATGTACACCGGCTGGCCGAAATACTGAGCAGCATGATGTATTTTTTAGTATCGCGAAAAATGTAAAAGAACTTGTGCCGGCCATCATTGATTTTTGGCCCGAAGCAAATGGCAAGCTCCACCTCGATGCAATGCGGGAAGTGTTACAGGTTGGTGAGTATGATATCGGCGTGCAAATAAAAGAGACCGCTATTAAGCCGGCAATTTCTGAAGCTAAACTTTTCTTTATTAACCTTGGCGGATATAAGCGAGATGAGTTTGAAGAGTTTCATTACAAAATGATAGTAGCCTGTAAGGATAAGGGTGAAGCGATCACCGAGTCGAAACAAACTGCTTTCTACAAGCATGTAGGTTTTGCGGGCGCTCCCTCTCATGTGGATGATAAGTTTGGGGTAGATGTGGATGACCTGTACCAAATAGAAGATATTCTACCACCTGGTATCAAAGAAAAATATTCGATCGTTCTTACAAAACGAACGGAAATAAAAAATGATGCAGTGAAGCTTGGATATATGATGCTGGAGAAATTATAGAGTTGCTCACATGCTAATTCCAGGCTGCTTACACAAAGTATAACTTAAGAATTGTACGAGATCATCTGCATGGATTCCACTGCCATTTGCTGGTTGTATTCAAAAGTTAGCTGCTTGTGATTGATGATATCTACAATGGTACCAATGAGGCAAAGCCCGCCGGTGAAGAAGTATAAAATGCCCATACCCACCTGGCCCAATACAAACCGGTGAATACCGGCGGCTGCAATAAAGCCAAGCAGGCAGCAAAGCAGTATGGTCTCCGTTTTTTTACGTTTACCATTATAAATACTGATAAATAATTGCAGTTTATCTTCAGCAAGGTCCTTGGTAAAGGCTTGTAGAAAAGCGAGTTCATCGGCCTCTACGGCTTGTATTTGCATGATAAGGTTAGATCTCATAAGCTATTATTTTTTTGGAAAATGATAAATGTTTTATGCGGTTTAAAATGATCAATACTGCTGGTATGCCAAAAATATGTTCGTGAAATGATTGCCCGAATTGCAAGTGTAATACAGAATGAATAGCATGGCCGAGCCCACATCCGGGACAACTATTAAAGCCGATGAAACGAAATACACAGAGTGATTGTTCGCCTATATTTACCGGCATTAAAAACAACAGGATCAATGCTGCGGACCAACACAATAATTCGAGCCGGGTTTTCACCAGGTAAAATATTTTGTTGAAAAGTAAAGTTCGTAGCATAGTTTTTTTTATGAACTGCGTTGATGTGGATTTATAAAGGTTGTTGTCCAAACATTTGTATTTCAAGCATCATTGTTGCATCGCCCTCTTGTACAGTTGAAGCTTTGGGCAACAGCACCCGTCAAACCGCTCACCAGGTACTCATATTTTATCTTCCTCCTTTTTCTTATCAGCGGGCAATTTTCCCCGCTTATAAATTATCAATCCATTTAAGAAATTTCGCAATACCTGGTCGCCAGCTTCTACAAAACCCGGATGGTCCTCGTTCCTGAACAAGTCGCCAAGTGCGCCCTTAGTTATTTTAAAATTAACCAGTTCAAGGATCTCAATTATATCTTCATTGCGCAGCGAAAGCGCTACCCTTAATTTTTTCAGAATATCATTATTACTCAACATGGATAATAGTTTTTCTCACACCAAAGATAGAGACATTGACACTGGCTCCGTCTTCGAATTCCCCTAAGTTATTTTTAGTTCTCTTTGTATAGTTTCCAATGATTTGCCCTTTGTTTCAGGCAACACCTTCCATACAAAAATGAGGTGGAGCAGCATCATAAAACTGTAAAAAATAAAAGAGTAGAACCCACCATCAGTAATGCTTTCCACAATGATGGGAAATGTCCACGACACAATAGCTGCCATTATCCAGTGTGTGAAGCTACCAAGAGAACCGCCTTGCGAACGAACAGAATTTGGGAAGATCTCCGAAATGAAAACCCATATTACGGCTCCTTGTGAAAAACCAAAAAAAGCAATGAAGCCAATCAGGTAAATGATCACACTGCTGTTACCTCCCCCGGCGTTAAAAGCCACCGCCGTAAGTGCGAGAAAAACGATCATACCAACTGAGCCAATAAGCAACAAAGTTTTTCTTCCAAACTTATCGATCATCGTCATTGCAAGTAAAGTAAAAGCAAGGTTAGCAGCGCCGATATATACAGGTTGCAGGTACGAATGTTCTTTATCAAAGCCCGCCATTTCAAAGATCCTCGGTGCATAATAAATAATAGCATTGATCCCTGAAAGCTGGTTGAACATGGCCAGTATCACCGCATATAAAATAGGTTTACGGAATTTTTTCTGGAACAATTTTTCTGCATGATGGCTTACGGAAGCCCGTATTTCATCAATGGCTTTTTGTGCATCTGCTTCTCCAATGCGATTCATAATTGGAATTGCTTCGGCATCTCTGTCGTTGAGTATCAGCCACCGCGGACTCTCGGGTATCTGGCGAATAAGCAAGGCAAATATGCCCGCAGGTATCACCATTACGCCCAGCATCCAACGCCAGGAATCTTCACCTATCCCTGCAAACAAAAAGTTAGTGATGTATGCTACAAAAATTCCAAGCACAATGTTTAGCTGAAATGATCCTGCGAGCCGTCCACGTAAATGTGCCGGAGCTATTTCAGAAATATACATGGGGCCTACCACCGAAGATGCGCCTACCGCAATACCGCCGATAAAACGAAAACTTATAAACAGTAGCCAGGCGGAAACAGAGGCGCAGCCAATTGCTGATAATAAATAAAGAATGGCAATAACGATCAACACTTTTTTTCGTCCATACTTACGGGCGGGGCCGCCAGCAATAATAGAACCCAGCACAGTGCCTATCAAACTCGATGCTACTGTAAAGCCTTGCCAGAATGCGCTGAGGCTCCATAGTTGCTGAATGGTTTTTTCAGCGCCGGAAATTACGGCCGTTTCAAAGCCAAATAAAAAGCCGCCAAGTGCGGCAATCAATGCAATGCGAACAGGATATGGAAGCATGGAAATATTTTAATTTATTGGGTAAAAAAATGTATGCTCAATGCGTTAGTAAGCCTATTGATGTAGGCAGTCCGTCAAGACTGACAAGATTTTTTTCCTGCACATATTCTTTTAATCCATCTGCGCCCTTTTTCTTCGCCCACTCAAAATGAATATCCCTTTCTCCATCATAGGTATAAAGCGGAACTCCAAATCCACAGGAAGTTTGTACCATGCTTATATCTGCTGCTATTATTTGCCTGGTGCTTGGGTGGATTTTAAAATGTGGCGATAGTTCTTCCCATTCTTTTGTGCCGGGCAATACGGTTGATCCCTTTCCATACAGGCGCAAAATATTTGGTGCATTTTGAAATGAACAGAACATAAAAGTAATCCGGCCATTTTCAAGTGTGTGTGCAGAGGTTTCATTACCACTGCTGATAAGATCCATATACGCAACCTTGTTCGTCGATAATACTTTGAAACAATCCAATCCTTTTGGTGAAAGATTAATGTGACCGTCGCCAGAAAGAGGGGCTGTACTTACAAAAAATATATGTTGGCTTTCTATAAAACCCTGGTGGGCTGGTGATATTGAAGAACTAAATTTTCCCATGTAGAGCGGTTGTTATTTTACTTAAGGAGCAGAAAGGTAAGGATAAAAGTTTTTTCACTCAATTAGTTTTTGAAACATCATCACCAAAGCGACGACATATTCATAATTTGCGGAATGGAAACAACAAAGAAAATAACCATTGATAACGCTGAACATTATAAATGGGGCAAGGGCTGTGATGGTTGGCATTTGGTAAAGACCGAAGGCTTAAGTGTGATCAGGGAAAAGATGCCTCCTGGTACAAGCGAGCAGTCGCACTTACATAAAAAGGCGCAGCAGTTATTTTATATTTTGTCGGGTGAAGCAGTCTTTGATATTGGAGGTGAGCAAATACATGTACAGGCAAATGAATCTTTGCATGTGCCGCCAAATATTATACACCGGATATATAACAATGGTAAAGATGACCTTCATTTTATTGTGATCTCCGAGCCAAGGTCGCTTGGTGACCGCATTGATAGCCCCCTGTCCCCCGAAGGGGGAACTTAGTACCGGCCGGCATTATTAAATTTTTATATTGTTTCAATTGTTGATGTTTGATTTTGTACCAGGCTTTTTTCATCCGATAACTATCGGATTCATCATCGTTGCAGCTTGTACGCCGCGGCGGATCGCAACTTACACAATTGAAGCTTTGGGCAACAAGTACAATTGCTACCCTAAATCAATTTCTAATTCGTGTAATAAATAAATCTAAAGCATGTCCATCATCAAACCCATATTCAGAATTTTTGACTACCAGAAAACAATTGAATTTTACAAGGACTGGCTTGGTTTCACCATCGACTGGGAACACACCTTTGCTGAGAATACACCCATTTATATGCAGGTATCTATGGGCGATATTTTGCTGCATTTATCGGAACACCATGGCGATTGTTCACCCGGCGCCCAAATTCATATCATGGATTTTGAAGGACTGGAAGCTTATCATAAATTATTGATCGAAAAGAATTACCGGTACAATAAACCGGGTATTGAAAAAGCCTCCTGGAATGCCGATCTGTACACAATGGAAGTGACAGATCCTTTTAGTAACCGGATGATATTTTCAGGAAAATAATTTAAAAGATGACCTTAAGACCAATTGATAATTATTTTTTGCGGATGGAAGAACCTGATAAGAGTTGTCTCCTTGCCCTTAGAGATATGATATTAAGATCGGACATTAATATCATTGAAACCTGGAAATACGGAATGCCGGTTTATTGCTATAATGGTAAAATGTGTTGCTATTTATGGGTGCATAAAAAATTTAAGCAGCCATACATCGGAATTGTCGAAGGTCACCGGATTCAGCATCCGCGGTTGATCATTGAAAAAAGAGCAAGAATGAAAATTATGCTGATAGATCCTGCTAAAGACCTTCCTGTAAAAACATTGGCAGGCATTATTAAAAAGATGATTGCTCTTTATAGCGAAAAATAATTGATCAAAATGATACTACCCGCTGCGGAAAATTGCAGCGGGTAGCATATTTTAAAGCAGCCTTAAAATGCAATCTGATGGTTAGTTGCAATCGTTGTACTGCTCCACAGCTTTGGTAATAGTATTATAATCCAACTGTTTACCTTGTATACTTGTTTGCAGTACGGTACAATCTGCGCAGAAAGAAGCAAACACAGATTCAAAATTCTTTTTAGTTACCAATGCTACCATATTCGTTGCTTTTAATTTAAGATAATAATCGCCAGGATTTCCTTCCGTAGTGGTCAGCGTATAAGCTTCCGCACCATTGTAAGCAATCTTGCCACTATTGTTGGTAACCTTTTGCAACAGGCTACTTTTTTTCCCGGTTGAGCCCACCTTATAAAAATCGTTGAGGTAAGCAACATACACATCTGTGCCGATGGCAAACTCAGTAATATCAGCAGGCGTATAGGATTTTTTAGCGCCGGCTACATCTGCGAAAGAAATAATTCCTTTTCTAAAACTTTCTTTAATAGCACCTTCCAGCTTCTCATTGCTATTGTTAATAATATACCCAGCGGTAAATCCGTCGGGGACTGTGTTGGTTTGTGCTGTTGCATTTATGGTGCCAACTACTGCAAGTAAAAAGAATAATTTTTTCATGTTGTTATTTTTTAAGATGATAATGAATATTTACTTACTAATAAGTAAGTTTTTCAGACAAATTTTTTTAAGAGTATAGTTGTTTCAAGATACTTTTTCGGATGGTTTCGAAATCTTTTTTCCCTGTGATCCTGGCAAGTTGAACCCCCGCTGAAAGATTGGTCATGATCAGTAAGGATTGAACCCTTGCGGATTCTTTAAATGTAAACTCGCCGTTTTTCTTGCCTTCCTGCAATGTCTTTTCTACGATTTTTAATACCAGCTCTACAAGTGTAGCAACTTTCGTCCTCACTTTTTCAGGCAGTGTTTTATAGTCAGAGGCGATGGCGCCTATAACACAGATACGGTCGCAGTCGACCAGGTTTCCGTAACGGGTAAAAATGCGTTCCAGTTTAGCTTTGGCAGGTATGTCTTCCTGCGCCATTTGCTGGCTCAGCACAGTATAATTGTGAATATGCCCTTCCACAATATTTTCATAGAGATCTGCCTTGCCGGGGAAATGGTAATGCACCGCAGCATTTTTGATATCCAGTTTTTTGGCAATATCTGCATAGCTGAACGCATTATAGCCTACCTGCTGAATTAATTCAGCACCCAGTTGTAAAATGGCCTCCCTTGTATCTTTCTTTTCTGTGATCACGGCACGAATATATTAATTACTTACTAATAAGTAAGTTTTTTGTTTGATGTTTTTTTGGACG
Source organism: Ferruginibacter sp. (assembly GCA_039922055.1). GTDB lineage: Bacteria > Bacteroidota > Bacteroidia > Chitinophagales > Chitinophagaceae > Ferruginibacter. The sequence continues at coordinate 8,869 of JBDSAP010000207.1, read as the reverse complement.
TGTTAGAAAGGGAAATAATTTTTATTGCTTTTATTCAAAAGATACTTGAATGCAGAGCCTGCCAATAATTTCCCGAATTGAAAAATGCAATAGCAATTATTCTATTTCTGTTTAATTAAATTCGTGCAATGAAAAATGTATCAGGCTTTATAATTGGGTTGATAGTAATCGCAATGGGCTGTACTTCCAGGCAGGAGTTGGCTACAGGTATTTGGCGGGCAGAACTAACGAGGGAAGATGGGAAAATCATCCCATTCAATTTCGAAACAAAGGATAGCTCCGGGAAAAAGATATTGTATGTTCAAAATGCGAACGAGAGATTACTGGTTGATAGTATCATCGTATCTGGGGATTCGGTTTTTATACAAATGCCTTTCTTTGAATCGAAGATAGTAGCCAAAATGATTGGTGATAACCTGCAAGGTGCGTGGATCAAAGCTGGTAAAGATTCCAGCCAGTCAATGCCATTTAAAGCTATCTATAATACGGAAGGTAGATTTCCCTCCAATGCTACAACAAGCGCTAACAATGTATCGGGAAGATGGGCAGTAAACTTTATAAATATAGTTGAAGGCGATACGGCTTTTTCAGTAGGAGAATTTGTTCAAAAAGGGGAAATAGTAACAGGCACATTTTTAAATCCTTCCGGCGATTATCGTTACCTGCAGGGAGTTGTAGATGGCGATAGCCTGAAACTCAGTTGCTTTGATGGGGGGCACGCCTACCTGTTCACCGCTACCATTAACGGAGGCCAATCTCTCACCAACGGGTTCTATTATGCCGGGCAAACTTATATGGAAAAATGGGTCGCACACAGGGACGAGAACGCAAGTCTTCCGGACGGATACGGGGCTACTAAATTAAAAACAACGGACAGCAGTTTAAATTTCAAATTCAGGAGTATCAGCGGCGATTCGGTTTCTATCAGCGATGACCGGTTTAAAAATAAGGTAGTACTGATCCAACTGATGGGATCGTGGTGCCCTAACTGTATGGATGAAACACAGTTTTTAAGTGATTATTACAACAAGCATCGCAACAATGGCATTGAGATAATTGCCCTTGCTTATGAGCGTTCAACTGACTTCGAAAGGTCAGCAAAAGCCATCAGTTTATTCCAAAAGAGATTTGACATTCAGTATCCAATGCTTGTTACAGGAGTAACGGTGTCGGATACTTTGCGCGCTGAAAAAACTTTGCCGCAATTAGATAAGATCAACGCATTTCCTACTTTAATAATCCTTGACAAGCGAGGTAAGGTACGGTCTATTCATAGCGGCTTCAACGGGCCTGCTACCGGCATCCATTACGAGCATTTCAAGGATGAATTTTCAAAACTGGTAGGGAATCTTTTGAAGGAGTAGTTAATAGTTTTATAGTACCAGGTAAGGAGAATAAAAAGATACACTTTCAATATTGCCAGCGATATATAGAATGGGCCGAGGGAGGGCTTCGTTGCATTTCGCTTACCAACATTATCAGTAACTTTGCCCTTCCATAAACGGCAATATGAAAGCGGAAACTTGGTAAAATATAAACCGCAATTCTACTGCAATAAATTGTCAAAACACACCATCTCATTATGAAAGAAGTATATGTAATTGCTGCTGTTCGTACACCAATTGGCAGCTTTGGAGGTTCATTGAAAAATTTTACTGCAACCCAATTGGGAGCCATTGCCATCAAAGGAGCGTTGGCAAAAGCAGGCATCGAACCATCTGTGATAAATGATGTATTAATGGGTTCTGTCATCCAGGCTAATCTCGGCCAGGCACCTGCAAGACAGGCTGCTAAACTGGCCGGATTACCCAATGAAGTGAATTGTACTACTATAAATAAAGTGTGTGCCAGCGGAATGAAATCGATTTCGTTTGCTGCACAAAGCATCCAGCTTGGCGATGCAGATGTTGTTATCGCCGGCGGCATGGAAAGTATGAGCAATGTGCCCTTTTATGCAGACAGCATGCGTTGGGGCAACAAATATGGAAACACACAATTGATTGATGGTCTTGCAAAGGACGGGCTCACAGATGTATATGATGGAAAAGCAATGGGCAATGCGGCCGAACTCTGTGCCAGCACCTGTAACGTAAGCAGGGAAGAACAGGATGAATTCGCTATTGAAAGTTACAAGCGTTCCCAGGCTGCGACTAATGAGGGCAGGTTTGACAATGAAATAGTTCCTGTTGAAATACCACAGCGTAAAGGTGAGCCGCTGTTATTTGCAAAAGATGAAGAACCTTTTAATGTTAAGTTCGACAAGATCCCTGAACTGAAAAGTGCATTTCAAAAGGATGGCACGGTAACTGCGGCCAATGCCTCCACCATGAACGATGGTGCTGCGGCATTGGTGCTAATGAGCCGCGAAAAAGCCGAAGAGCTGGGCTTGAAACCCATAGCAAAAATATTGAGTTATGCTGATGCTGAACAGTCGCCGGAATGGTTCACAACGACTCCTTCAATTGCGGTACCGATGGCTGTGTCAAAAGCCGGTCTTAAAATGGATGATATCAGCTATTGGGAATTGAACGAAGCTTTTGCCGTGGTAGGTATTGAAAACAGCAGGCGGCTAAAATTAGATCCAGCCAAAGTAAATGTAAATGGAGGAGCAGTTTCTCTCGGGCATCCATTAGGTTGCAGCGGCGCAAGAATAATTGTTACACTGATCAATATTCTCAAACAAAATAATGCAAAGTATGGCGCAGCAGGTATTTGCAATGGCGGAGGCGGCGCATCGGCGATGGTCATTGAAAATGTATAAAATACCGGCCAATACGAGTAAGATCTTTAGCGTTAGTTAATCAACGGGGACTTTCTCAAGGCCTTTGTCTTTGGAACTATTTTTGTATTCTTCGTAGTGTATCCTTTTAACAAGCTTTATAATCATTAAAATTTATTTTATGAAAAAGCTGTTTACACTCGCAATTTTTATGGTTTGCTTTAAGTTCTTGGAAGCTAAATCGTTGCGGCTCAATCCTTCTGCCAATAGTATAGTAACAACCTCCTTATTATTTTTGAATTGCACAATTCCACCTGAGGTTAAAAACTTCCAGGTGGCCTGCTCTAATGATAGATTCACCATAACATGGAGCACGCAGTTTGAAACTAACAGTCGGCGATTCCTCATTTACAAAAGCAGCAACGGAATGAAGTTTGACCTGGCCGCCACCGTTCCTTCCATGGCTCCCGGTGGTAATTCAGATATCAGTCTTTCCTATTCTTATACCGACAATGGTTTACTCGCCTCATCGGTTTATTACAGGCTCGCAAGCGAAGATAAAAATGGGCATGTCTCAGACTGGGGAATTGTAACCCCGTCGTGTGGTACCATGGGCGCAGCCATCTCGTTAATGCCCAACCCGGCAACTACACAAAGCGTTTTAACAATGAATGGCGTGAGAGATTTGATGAACATCAGTGTGTACAATAGCATGGGTCAAAATATTTACCAAAACAGGGCGGCAGGTACTGTGTATTTGCCGGCGGGTAAATGGGCTTCAGATATTTATATTGTAACGGTAACTAACAGGCGCAACGAAGTGGTGTATCAAAATAGATTGGTTGTTCAATAGCAACTTTCCATAATTAATGGCGCCGATAAAAAATTATACCGGTCAACATTCGTTGGAAAGTTGACCGGTTTTATTATACATTAAACCTGAAGTGCATTACGTCGCCATCATGCACTATATATTCTTTTCCTTCAATTCTCAGCCGGCCATTTTCCCGGCATGCGGCTTCTGATTTATAGGTTGTAAAATCATCGTATGATATAACCTCCGCTTTAATAAATCCCTTTTCAAAATCGGTGTGTATTACACTTGCCGCCTGCGGAGCTTTCCATCCCTGGTGAATCGTCCAGGCTCTTACTTCCTGCACACCTGCGGTAAAATAAGTAACAAGATTTAGCAGTTTATAAGTAGAATGTATCAACCGGTCCAGGGCCGGTTCAGTCATTTTATATTCTTCCATAAACATTGCCTTGTCGTCAGGATTTTCAAACTCTGCAATCTGCGCTTCAATAGCGTTGGTCATAATGATCACTTCGGCGCCTTCAGCTTTCGCTATTGCTACCAATGCGTCAGAATATTTATTGCCGGTATGCATGGATGCTTCATCCACATTTGCAACATACAGCACTGGCTTGTCGCTTAGCAAAAAGCTATCCGCAATGGCCACTTTTTCTTCTTTGCTTAAACCAAGCGCATGAATCCCTTTTCCTTTGTTGAGCTGCTCCTTACATTTTAATAATACCTCGTGTTCTAATTTTAATTTTGCATCGCCGGTCTTCAGCATTTTTTCTGTACGGGATAATTTTTTTTCTACACTATCCAGGTCTTTTAATTGCAATTCAGTTTCAATGATCTCTTTATCGCTTACTGGATTAATCGGTCCCTCATCCCTCAAAATATTTTCATCTTCAAAACAGCGGATCACATGAATGATGGCATCTACCTCACGAATATTAGCTAAAAATTTATTACCCAGGCCTTCGCCTTTGCTTGCTCCCCTCACAAGACCTGCTATATCCACAATTTCAATTTGAGTTGGAACCACACGGTTTGGTTGCACCAGTTCTGCCAACTTATCCAGTCTCGGATCGGGCACATTTACCAAACCCGTATTTGGGTCGATGGTGCAAAAACGGTAGTTGCTTGCCTGTGCCTTTGCACTTGTGCTCACGGCATTAAATAAAGTTGATTTCCCCACATTTGGTAATCCCACGATGCCTGCTTGTAATGCCATTTTATTTGTTTATTGTTTGATGTTTATTGTTTGTTGTTTCGCTCACGAATAGTGGATGATTGATCCGAGTTTGTCCCTTTATCGAAGATCAAAATATTTTTTAGGCTGCAAAGGTAAGGTTTGCGATGAAATATCAGATTCCATGATAAAACACTAATTTCAAACCTTATAAAAATCAGGATTGAGTATAGCCGCTTGATCCTTAAACACAGTGAACAACAAACAATAAACCGAAAACACAAAATTTAATAATGGCTTTAAGCAGGATATGGTCGGCATTTATCATCATAGCAATTTTATTGGCTGGGTTTAAATGTTTTTTTGTTGATGGTCAGCAGGACATATTTAGCAGGATGGTTACTGGCAAAGCGGACGACACTTATAATTTTTATGCTATTGGTTCCCCAACATCAGCAGGCACAGCAAGCATCGATAGTTTTGCGAAGACAACAGAAGCAGCCGGATTTGTAAAAAAAGGCCAGCTTAAAGATGCGAATACCATTATTACAGACGGCCTTCAACCAGATTCCATAGCAATTTTTAAAGCTGCTAATCCAACGTTGAAAGTATTTACTTATGAGCAGGTTATGAACCGCTTGCAAAAGCCAGTCGATGGCATTGTTGAAACCTGTAAAGGAGCTGTGAATATCTGTCTCGGCTTGATTGGTATTATGGCCCTGTTCATGGGTTTTATGGGTATTGCTGAAAGAGCGGGTGGCATACGTTTACTATCCCGGATCATTGGCCCGTTTTTCTCCAAAATATTTCCCGATTTGCCCAAAGGTCATCCGGCAATGGGACACATGATGATGAATTTTTCTGCTAATTTATTGGGCCTTGATAATGCAGCTACTCCGTTTGGGATAAAGGCTATGGAAAGTTTGCAGGAGATCAATCCCGATAAAACAAGGGCTTCTAATTCACAGATCATGTTTCTTTGTTTGCATGCCGCAGGATTAACCGTAATACCTGTGGCCATCATTGCGGTGAGAGCTTCCACCAAAGCGGCCAATCCCACTGATATTTTTATTCCCTGTATGATTGCAACTTTTGTAGCCACGATGGCGGCTATGTTCATCGTTTCCTTCAAACAAAAAATAAACGTGTTTACGCCTGTGATCATGAGCTGGGTGCTGGGGATTTCAGCGGTTATTGGAGCGCTGGTGATATACATTAAATCCTTAAATACGGATGAAGTACAATCTTTTTCCGGCACACTTAGTAATGGATTGATACTGCTCATTTTTATCCTTATTATAATTGGGGGGTTGTATAAAAAAATTGACGTGTTTGATGCTTTTATCGATGGGGCAAAAGGTGGTTTTGAAGTGGCAGTTCGCATCATTCCATACCTGGTAGGCATGCTGGTAGCGATTAGTATGCTTCGCAATAGTGGCGCTTTTGATATCCTGATCAACGGGTTGAAAACACTGTTTACTGCGTTGGGTACCGATACCCGTTTTGTAGATGGATTACCAACTGCCTTGATAAAGCCTTTTAGCGGCGGCGGCGCCAGGGGCATGATGGTGGATAGTATGAAGACCTTTGGAGCGGATTCTTTTGCAGGCCGGCTGGCTTGTGTTTTACAGGGTTCGTCCGATACAACTTTTTATGTGATCGCTGTTTATTTTGGCGCAGTGTCGGTTAAGAATACACGCTATGCGGTTGGGGCAATGCTGCTTGCGGATCTTGTGGGGATTATTACTTCTATTATTTTGTGTTATTTATTTTTTGGATAAGTGGTTATGCAACTCTTTTAAATTTCTTTTCTCCAAGCTGATATTGATACTGCTTTTTTGCTCAACCAACGGTACTGTCTGGTATCATTTACTCTTTTAAATTTAGCGGTTTCGCCTCCCCAGCCGGCGGGCTGCGTAACCGGAACGCCGCTGCTTTTGCTTCTTTAAAAAAATCGCTGCGCTCTTTTTTTAATCCGCCACGGCGGACCGAACCAAAAGAGGCGGCTAACCCGGTTACTGGTGACAAATTAGTGCAGTGACAGAAAGTATTACTCTATATCTTTTATTATTGATAGCCTACTCCTATGTTATTTGCTTATAAACGAAATGTCAAAAAGATAACCGTTAATGCGTCCTACACTTTTTACGGCCTCGAATAAATAACGTTAAGAAAATTTCAAAGGCGGGCGTTAAAAAATGAAATAGTGTTACTGAAGCTTGGCTTTGCAATTAGCTCGTAAGTCGCACAGAAGTTTGGTATTGCACAAATGATCAAACTTAATTTCATTTTAGCCGGGCTTTGAAATTTTTAGCTATTTATTCGCAGCCTTGACTTTTCTTGTTACTTCTTTGCGTTAAGGCAAAGAAGTAAACAAACTCTTACCGACAAACACATTCATCAACTCTTTTAAAATTATAAGTTTCGCCTTCACAGCCGGTGGGCTGCGTAACCGGAACGCCGCTGCTTTTGCTTCTTTAAAAAAAATCGCTGCGCTCTTTTTTTAATCCGCCACGGCGGATCGAACCAAAAGAGGCGGCTAACCCGGTTACGAGAGTTTAGTGCAGTGACAGAATGTGTTACCCGAATTTCTTTTATTAGTTTATCGAGCTTGATAATGAAAGTTTTTTAGTCGTTGGTATTAGTCGAAAATTCACTGATTGCCGTTGTTGTGTATGCAGGGTGGGCAATGTGTGGGAGCGTACCAACAACCTGGCTTAGAGCAATAAGTTAAAAACATCAAGCATGGATAAAAATTGAACGGAAAATTGGTTATAAAAAATGCATAGTGCTGTTGGTACGCCTGCGCTCATTTATTGCTGCTGCATACCAACAACGGCACAAGAGATACTCCCTACCTCCCTAAAAGTGAAAACGGTATGTTATAGAATCAGAGATTTATGTTATTTGTAAACCCAAAAATATTTGATGTAAATTTGATCCTATTCCGGACTAACGAAAGAAGATTACTAATTCATTTAAAAATTTCATTGAACAATGAAAGTATTATTAGATATAAAAGACAATAAGGCAACCTTCGTAATGGAGCTTTTAACAAGTCTTTCCTTCGTGAAAGTAAAGCCGCTCTCTCCTTACAAAGCTAAAGTATTGGAAGACGTTAAAGAGGCTGTGGAAGAAATGAAATTGGTCAAAAAGGGCAAGCTAAAAGCCCGCAATGCGGAGGACCTTTTTCATGAACTATAAAGTAAAGTCTATTCCGAAATTTGAGAAAGAAATAAAGCGAATGGCAAAAAAATACCCTTCGCTCAAGAAAGAATATCCTCTCCTCGTACAAAGCTTAAAAGAAAATCCACAACAAGGGACAAATCTTGGTAACAATTGTTTTAAAATACGTGTTTCAATTGCTTCTAAAGGCAAGGGCAAATCTGGCGGCGCAAGAGTGATCATTTATTTGCAGCTATCCCAAACTACTGTCTATCTTCTCACCATCTTTGATAAATCCGAACAGGAAAATATTCCTGACAAAGAACTTGAAGAACTCCTTAAATGGATACCCTCGTAAAGAATAGGCTTAGCGGTTTTCTTGTGTTCACAAACCGCTTTGTTCTCATATCCTGTTGATCTTAGCCTACTGAGTTTGACATTGCTTCTTTGCATCAGCTAATGATACTGTCTGGCACTCATTTACTCTTTTAAATTTATCGGTTTCGCCTCCCCAGCCGGCGGGCTGCGTAACCGGCACGCCGCTGCTTTTGCTTCTTTAAAAAAATCGCTGCGCTCTTTTTTTAATCCGCCACGGCGGACCGAACCAAAAGAGGCGGCTAACCCGGTTACTGGTGAAGATTAATGCAGTGGCAGAAAGTATTACCGTGCGTCTTTTATTTTATATTGAGTTTTAATGAAAATGTTGTTGAAAGATCATTATCGGCTTTGTTTGTCTTTAAACAAAACGTCAAAAGAAAACTATTGGTGTGTCCTACTCTTTTTACGGCCTCGAATAAAAAGTGCTAAAAAATTTCGACTGCAGGCGTTAAAAAATCAAGGCTGTTTGAGTCGGCACTAACTATGAAGTATTATTCTCCTGCGGCGAGTTCCTTGATTTTAGCCGGCAGGCGAAATTTTCAGCCTTTTTATTCGCAGCCTTGACTTTTCTTGTTACTTCTTTGCGTTAAGGCAAAGAAGTAAACAAACTCTTACCGGCAAA
>JBDSAP010000206.1:0-11206 GCA_039922055.1 Ferruginibacter sp. | reverse complement strand
TGATCACATCTTTAAATCCGAACTTGGATGGATGACCATACTTTTCAAGATGAATTTTATATTGCCACGATCCTTCCTGGTACATGCCTCTTGCATACCAGTCGCCTGATTCCGGCTGACACTGTGGCCCCCAATGTGACCACATTCCAAACTTGGCGTTACGATACCAATCAGGTGTTTGATAATTCTCTAAAGATTCCCATGTTGGTTTGAATGGGCCAGGTGCAGTGGATTCTCCTAAATATTGCTGTCCTAAAAAATCATTACCTAATGCACGTGATAACCACAGGGAGGGCAAAGTTGCCGCCATACCTTTCATCAATGTTCTTCTTTTCATTAAACGTTATTTTATTAGTGCTCTGTTAAAATGGAATGGTGTATGATTTATTTTATTACACGAATTATAAAAGGTGAATTACACGAATTAATACAGCGCTTTTTCTTAATCCGTGCAATTATAATGAGTCATATTACGCTTGATTTAACATTAGTATAAAAATACAGTTCAATAATTTTTAAAGCTCTTGCAGCAAAACTAATTCTTCTCATAATAATGTTTGGCTTTATTGACAAGCAGTGTTAAAAAAAGACGGGCACTATAGAAATAGGCCCGTGTTACGATTGCACTGAAAACACTGTGCGCAATTGAGAAATTGCCTGAGTGCTTTACAATTTTTAATTGAGATCTTTTAGAGATATACTTCAAATTATTTCCCTGTTATAGCTTCATCGTAATAAATTACTGCGCACCTTTCACCAATGAATCCAATGACTGCTGATCTGATACAGAACTGCCATTCCTGTTCAAAAGACCTCCTGTATCCCAAAGGAATGGAAGAATACCATTTGCTTTTGCCTGCTTTGTAACATACTTCAGGTAGTACCCTCTTGAAGCAAGGTGCAGCGTCAGTGCATCGCCGGTAAGGTCACCGCGTTTCATAGGTCCGTATTCACCCATCACCACCGGTATTCCTTTATCTACAAACTTTGTTTTCATCATACCCATGTATCTATCCACATCGTTTTCTTCGCCCCAGGTAGCATTGTGTGCTGGGTCGGTAGTAGAGTGATACCCCTGCCCCCAATAGTAGAACATGTTACCCCATGATTCATCTTTTGACATCCCACAAAAATTCCATGGTGTGTAATAATGAATCTCTACCATCATACGATTGGCTATAGGATCCACGGGAAGCGTATTCATCAACCTGTCTGTTGTTTCAATATCTGTATTCGGCCCCTGAACGACCAGCACACGGTAACTGTTACGTCCCCCGGTTGACCGGACGGCATTAATAAATGTTTGATGATAGGAAAGCAGCACACCCATTTGTGTTGCGTCGGATGCGTTTGGTTCGTTGGCGCTGGCAAAAAGCAGGTGTTCATCAAAACCACGCAGGTGCGTAGCTATTTGTTTCCAGAACGCTTTTTGCTTAATGTTAACTGCATCCTGTTTGGCTGTTGTACAATTGTTTTCAAGCCATCCGCCGTCCCAATGAATATTGAGGATGACATACATGCTATCATCAACACAGTACTGTACTACTTCCTTAACACGGTTAAGCCAATCCGTTGTTATTTGAGCTGAGGCATCTGAATATTGATCCCAGGCACAAGGTATTCGTATGGCATTAAATCCACTTTGCTTAGCGAGATCAATAAGGGCCTTGGTAATTTTTGGATTGCCCCATGCGGTTTCACTTCCAATGGCTTCAAGGGTATTCCCGATATTTAATCCCAATTTGATCTTCGCAGCCAGTTGAACTGCATTGCTGGTCATACCGGTTGCATCAGCAGGAAGACTATCGCCGGATGCCCTGCCTGCTTGCCGCACTTTTACTTCTTTTAAAATGCTTTCGGAGCTTACAGAGATTATAGCAAAACGCTCAGTTGCAGATGGATTAAATTGAACGTTGAAAGAAATCTTTCCGTCTCCTTCTGTGGTGGAGGCAGTGGCTGTGCACCATGCTTCAGAATTGCTGATGCTCCATTTTCCGTTACAGGACACCGTTACCTCCGATGATCCTCCATCCGCAACAAATAATTGTTCAGAAGAAGAAACGGATAGATGTGGAGAAGCAACTGTACCTTTCTTGCTGCAGGATGTAAAGAAAATTATCGCAACAAAAAGCCCTCCCAAAAAATATATTCTTTTACATTTCACTTTGACTTTTTTTATCGTTTTTATGATTTACGTGTTAGAAAAGAAGACCTGTAAAAGGAATTAACTTTCGTTAATCGCTTACAGGCCGTTCCCGATTGCTGCCTTCAAAAGTTTATATTAATGAGCTTATGGTGTGACGTAAACAAAGCCGCTTTTATGATTGTGATTACTAATTCCAATCGTTTAAAATATCCTTTGCCACATTTGGATTAAAATCCTTCTCTACGTTCGGGATAGGAAACAGTAAATGCTTATCCTGAAAAGGCTGCGTGCCATCTTTAGGCTCAACAAGCTTCAGACTGTTAATTGTTTGTTTGGCAATGCCCCAACGTAGCAGGTCAAAATAGCGGACTTGCTCACCACAAAGTTCCAGTTGTCTTTCACGCACCACTCAGCATCATGCAGGAAATAAAAATCCACAATGGGACTTTTAGCAATTTTAGTTTTTTAGTTTTTTGCATACAATAAGCATTTAGTTAGTAGAAAAATTTGGCGTTACTAAAGGGGAATTGTTTGTTTTTTTCCGTGGTAGGTAATCAATAGACCTTCATTTTTATTGAGATCAAGCGCTGAAGTTTTTTCTTTTGTATTGTATTTTATTCTGAAATATCTTTTCTTCAACATGCCTGGAAACGTTCCTTCTCTTGCACCAATGGAAAGCATTTTATTTTCATCCGAATAGCGCAATTGAATAGTAGAATACATTCCTTTTTCATAGTTGTAATTAGTACCCTCGTCTTCGTATAAAGTAAAGGCTCCATCTTTTCCGGCATATACAAACAGGTTAATGGTGTCTGTTGCTTTTTCCGCAGTGTACTGCAATTCCGGGCCGAAAGGGATAATAGAACCTGCTTTTACAAAAACAGGCATCCGCTCAAATGGCGCATCAGCAGTTATTTTTTGTTCCCCGCTATACCATTTACCTGAATAGAGATCGTACCAACCTGCATGTTTAGGGAGGTACAACTCACGGTTGCGTTGTTTGTATTCATAAACCGGGTTGATCAGGAGAGATGGGCCAAACATATATTGATCACCTATATTTAAAACAGCAGTGTCATTAGCAAAATCCATTGCCAGCCCACGCATGATTGTATAATTATCGTGATAGGCCGAACCAGCTAACGAATAGATATAAGGCATCAAACGATAACGTAACTTATCGTAGTAGAGAAAACTTTTGTAAGCAGCATGCTCATCAGGAGCTATGTTGAATATCTCACGATAAGGGAACTGTCCATGTGAACGGAACAAAGGGACAAAGGCGCCGAACTGGTACCAGCGGGCATTTAATTCTCTCCATTCTTCCAGGTCTTCTGCGTTGGGCCTTTCAAATTTTTCAGGAACCACGAAGCCTCCGATGTCCATCGTCCAATAAGGAAGCCCTGACATAGAGAAATTGATGCCTGCTGAAATCTGGGTTTTCATGTCACGCCAGGTAGAGCCAATATCTCCACTCCAAATAGTGGCGCCATATCGTTGAGAACCTGCAAAGCCCGAACGGGTTAAAAGAAAAACTCTTTTATTTGGATCGGTTGAACGCTGGCCTTCATAAATTCCTTTTGCATTTTGTAAAGGATATGCATTTAAATACTCTGCTGCACTTCCTAATGCGGTAGGCGACATTTGAAGTTTTCTTTTTTCCGGATCTACATTAGAAAGAATATCCGGCTCGCTCGCATCCATCCACCAGGCATCAACGCCCTTACTGTAAATTTTCTTGTTGATCAGGTTCCAAAACCCCTTCCGTGCGTGTTCATTAAAGGCATCATAAAAGGTGGAAACATAGCCCTTCCCAATCCAATCTCTTTGCCTGTCGGCAATATTTCTTTTGTATAGCCAACCTTTTTTATCAAAATCATCGTAGGCCGAAATGTCCTTATAAAATTTTGGCCATACGGACATCATGATTTGCGTATTATACTTTTTGTGCAGCAGATCAATCATACTGTCGGGAGCGGGGAAACGAGTTTCATCAAAGTCCTGGCTGCCCCACCCTGCTTCTTTCCAATAGCTCCAGTCGAGCACTATATTATCAATAGGAATACCCCGTTTTCTGAATTCAGCAATCGTGGAAATAATTTCATCCTGTGTTTTATACCGCTCGCGGCTTTGCCAGAAACCCAAAGCCCATTTGGGCACAATAGGCGCTTTGCCCGTAAGATATCTATACCCGGAAACCACTTGATCCATGTTACTGCCATAGATGAAATAGTAATCAATCTGCTGTCCTGCTTCTGAAGAAAAACTAAAACTGTTTTGTTCTTCTTCACTCAACGGTTCCTGCCATTTCAAAGAGATATAGGATTCACCTCCTTCAGGAATCCATTCAATTTTGACAAGTATTTTTTCACCTTTCTTAATATTGAAAGGAATCAATGCAGGCGCAGGGTTCCATGCTTTTCGCCAGTGATCTAAAACGAGCTGGTTGTTTAGCCATACTTTTAAACAGCCTCCAAGCGTGAACCGCAATTGATGACGGCCGGATAAGTAACTGGCAATACTTCCCTCCCAGGTTACCATGCCTTTTTCACCATGAAAATCTTCCGGCAACACTTTTTTGGAGTCCCCCAAAAATTCCATACTAATATCAGACTCGGCTCTTTCAAGTAAAACATCTTCGGGTTTAGCTTTATCATTAGAATAAGAAGCGGTTAGCCATCCGGATTCCCCGTTTTTTGAAAAAAGTTGAAGCGCAGAAAGTGGATGAAGTGGTCGTACATCGCCCGCTTTTGTAAGAGAATAATTGTCCCAGAGAATACCGTAATTTTTACTTGACAATAAGAAAGGAATGGCAACTTCTGTGTTATTTTGAAAAAACGTGGCCTGTTGTCCGCGATAATTAATTATCCCATCCTGGTGTTGCCCGAGGCCGTACCAGGCATCACCGGATGTGGATTGGAAAGTTTGGGTAAGATTGTAATAGGACTTGCCATCGAATATGGCTGGTTGAAAACTGCGGCCTGCAATTGGTTTTTCATTTATTATTTTTTTGCCACTGGCATCCCAAAAAGTTACTGCTCCTGTTTTGAGATCAACCACGGCGGTAAGAACTTTTGTTTTCAGACTGACCTTGTCTTTTGAAGAAATTACTTTCCATGTTAAGTCAGTTGCCTTAGAATAAACCGTAACGAGGCTTTTGGTAAGGGCAATTTCTTTTCCCGGTACGGCTATTACTCTTATTATATTATCTGCTATTACCTCCAGTTTAACAGCATTTGAAACGCCTGTAAAAGCCGGATCAGTAAAAACTATTACACCTTCCTCCGTTTGAATATAGGAAGGAGGTTCAGCCCTTAGAGTATTAAAAAATAATGTAAAAATTAAAGAAGGCAGCAGCAATTTTATTTTCATAGTAACAGCAATAACACGCTTGAATTAATGCTGTAAAGCTACTTTTACACTGCACAACACAGGGTATCCATATGTTGCACAGGATGGTTCCAATTGTTGCAAATCATTGATTTTTAAGGTATTTTATAAAAACAAGGAAGAAGTCAGCCACGTTAGCCTTGTTTTTTTCAACATTGATTTTGGTACAATTTTGAACTTTTTACAAAATTTGTAATAGCATCCTGGTTAAATGCGAAAGCCTCTTTGACTATCTTTTATCAAAGGATTCAACTTCATTTTGAGTGGAACTAAACTTTTCGGTTGGGTTAATGCTGCTTAGGGAAGTGCTCATCGATTTGCTCAGGATAATTTTCCAATTGCAGTAGATGCAATTGTTTAATAAGACGCAACAATGTATTATAGAGATAGTTTTTGCCGGGCCTTTGTTCTCTTTAAATATCTTTTTCTTTTTTACCGGCAACATACTGTGAGGGCAGTATCCTGAATTCTTCTTTAAAAGCTTTCGTAAAATTCTTTGGGTTGTTGAAGCCAACCTCGTAGGCAATTTCTGCAATTGACAAACCACTTTTTTCCAGTAACCGGGCAGCTCTTTTCAAACGAATGGAACGGATAAACTCAATCGGCGTTTTTCCGGTAATCGAAAGAATTTTCCTGTACAATGTCACACGGTTCATAAACATGTCACGGCTGAAATCTTCCACCGAAAAATCCGGGTTATCCATGTTTTTTTCAACAATCTCCAGGGCTTGTTTCAGGAATTTTTCGTCAACCGGGGTTATGGTTATTTCCCCTGGATTCACTTCAATTTGTTTTTGAAACCTTTTTTGCAATAGTTCCTGCTGTGCCAGCAAATTCCTGATACGTGAAGCCAGGATTTCAAAAGTGAAGGGTTTAGTGACATAGTCATTCACCCCTGCTTTCAAACCTTCCAGTTGTTTTTCTTCGCTTCCGATGGCAGTGAGGAGAATAACAGGAATATGGGCTGTAAGTGTTTCGGCTTTAATTTTTCGAACCAGCTCAACACCGTCCATCAGTGGCATCATAATGTCGCTTATCACCAGGTCAGGATTCACTATTTTTGTTTTTTCCCACCCTTCCTTTCCATTTGTTGCTTCTTCAACCTTATACTGTCCCTTTAGGTTGTCTTTTAAATAGAAACGGATGTCTTCATTATCCTCTACCACTAAAATTGTTTTTTTCTTGCTGCCCTTATGACCTTGCTCAGGCATTGTTTCGTCGGCAGGCATCAACGGCGCCAGGCTGCCTGTAGTACGGACCGGGGTATCGTTAATCTTTTTGGCCGGAAGCAAAACTGTAAAGCAGGTTCCTTGCTCCGGTGCGCTTTTTACAGAGATAATGCCGTTATGTAGTTTTACAAACTCCTTTGTAATGGCAAGGCCAATACCGGTTCCCTGGTTAACCATGCTTTCAGGCACATCCGTCTGAAAGAACCGCTCAAAAACTTTTTCCTGCATTCCTTCGGGAATTCCGATACCAGTATCTTTTACCTCAATAGCCAGCGTTCCATCATCCTCACCGTCTGTAGGACGATTATACGCCAGGTTGATGCTGACAACCCCATTGTCATGTGTATATTTAAAAGCGTTGGAAAGGAGGTTGAATAAAATCTTTTCAACTTTATCCCGGTCAAAAAATATTTCGAGATTATCAACATCGGACGTGAATGAAAACCTTATATTTTTCTTTTCGGCGACATCCATAAATGAAAGGCTGATATCTTTACTAAAACCGATAATATCGCCAATTGCAGGATGCAACTTCATTTCCTGCACTTCCATCTTCCTGAAATCGAGCAATTGGTTTACCAGGCTTAGCAATCTTTTGGCATTTCGCTGAACAAGATTCAACTGTTTCTTCTGTTCTTCATCTTCTGTATTTTTAATGATCTTGTCTAACGGAGCAATCACCAGGCTTAAAGGCGTCCGAAATTCATGACTTACATTTGTTAAGAATTTTGTCTTTAGCTGATCAAGCAACTGGGCCCTTTCTGCTTCTCTCCGCTGATGCCGCACTTCGTAGCGCATGTTTATCCTGTCTAATGTAATGCGCCGGGTCAATAAAAGCAGTGCAGCAGCGATTAACGCATAAATTATATAAGCGGTGGGGGTGCGCCAGAATGGCGGCTCAATGCTGATCTGCAAAGTTTTTATATCGCCCCACAAACCATCGCTGTTGAGGGCCTTTACCTTTAACGTATAATGGCCAGGGTTGAGATTGGTATAAGTAACTCTTCGCTGGGTAACATCCGCGTATAACCAGTCGGTATTAAATCCTTCCAGCATGTATGCATATTTATTGCCGGCATTGTGGCCGAAATCCAGGGATGCCAATTCAATTGAAAAAACATTTTCTTTATACTTCAGTTCGATGCCTTTAAGCTGTGATAAAGACTGCTGCAGCAGCACACGATTGTTAATCACCTCGCCGGGTTCAATCGAATTATTTAATATCTGCAAGCCGGTAAAAACAATCACGGGGCGATAGCCAGGCTTCTGAATTTTATCAGGATTAATAATATTAAAACCGGATGGCCCGCCAAAAATCAGTTCACCTGTCCTTGTTTTGAGTGCAGCATTATCGTTGAATTCACGGTTCTGCAAGTTGTTCGTTTCATCATAACTAACAACCGCGAGCGTCAACGTTTTCTTGTTTTGTTTTAGCGCCACATTACATAGTCCATTAGGTGTTGAAATCCAAAGGTTGTGATGATTATCTTCGATAATATTCAGTATCATATTATCAGGAAGGCCATCGGATATAGTAAAACACTGGAATTGCTTCGTTTGCCCGTTGAATAAATTCAAACCTTCTCTTGTACCAACCCAAATCCTTTCCTGGCTGTCTTCCAAAAGACAGATTACATTGTTGTTGCTTAAATTATTTGCCTGGTCATATTGATGGAGAACTGTAACGGTGTTATCTTTTTTTAAAAGAGTTATCCCACCGGAGGTTCCAACCCATAAGTTCCCTTTCTTATCCTGCAGAATAGAAGAGACATAATTGGAAGGTAAA
This sequence comes from Ferruginibacter sp., assembly GCA_039922055.1. Classification (GTDB taxonomy): domain Bacteria; phylum Bacteroidota; class Bacteroidia; order Chitinophagales; family Chitinophagaceae; genus Ferruginibacter. The sequence continues at coordinate 2,655 of JBDSAP010000206.1, read as the reverse complement.
ATATTTCGCGACGTACTATTGTATTGGTAATGTTGAAACCGGTTTGCCTTTCTGTCGAAAAGGTCCAGTCCGCCGCCCAGGGTACCTATCCACAAATTATTTTCACGGTCTTCAAATATTTCCCAGACATTATCACTTGACAAGCTTGAAGAATCACTATCGCTATGTCCATAATGAGTAAACTGCCGCCCATCAAAGCTGTTGAGGCCTCCGAAGTATGTTCCTATCCATAAAACACCTTCATGATCAATACACATACTTACGATCACGTTATTGCTCAGGCTGTTTTTATTTTTTGGATCGTGCAGGTATTGCTTAAATGTATTCTCCTTCCTGTCAAAAAAAATCAATCCACCGCCATTGGTACCAATCCAGATATTGCCCGATTTATACTCAACAAAGCGGTTAACATCATCGTACGGCAGGCTTTTTATGTTAGCTTCCTGGTGACGATAGAGCGCAAACAGCACTTTATTACTGTTTAAATAATTAACGCCGTGCTTGTAAGTTCCCAGCCAAATGATTCCATTGTCATCTTTATACATAGCCCTAATGCTGTTTTGGCTAAGGCTACGTGGGTCTTTGGGATCGTTAACCAGGTAACTAACACTAAAATTGTGCTTTTTATCAATCAGGTTGACACCTCCGTGGTCCGTTGCCACCCAAATCAACCCATTATTATCCTGAACAACTTGGCTTACCAGGTTCGCGTTTAATCTTGAGGGGAATGAACTTTCATTAAACTGCCTGACTGAATTGAATTTGGGCTGAAACAGAAAGACCCCACTATTGATGGACCACAACCATACATCACCATCAGTATCTATAAAAAGACTGATCGGACCGTTTTCGTTGTTTAGTGTTTGAAAGGAAGCACTTGAATAAATAACCTTATCCAAACTTAAATCATACTCCTGCAATAATCCATTCCGGTACACTAACCATAATTTCCCATCCCCTGTTTCACTGACGGACATAATTTTTTCTGAACGATTTAAACCGGTAGTTCGGTTGATATATTTTGCGCTCTTTCCGGTACCGGAATACAAATAAAGATCAGAGTTGTCGTAAAGAAACCAATACCTCCCCTTGCCTCCTTTTACAATACTCGTAACCGGAGCAGTAGGTAAACCGAGCGATTGTAAATAGTTATAATATAGCCTGTCGAATTTTTCTGTTCGTGAATTATAAATACAGGTACCTTCCATTGTCACCACCCACATCTTTCCATCCGGAAGCTCATAAAGTGCTGGTATCGAGTTATCAGTCAGTGAAGAGCTGTCGTTGAATTTTTTACGAATTACCTTGCAGTAGTAGCCATCATAACGGTTGAGACCAGACATGGTGGCAAACCATAAGAAACCATCCTGGTCTTTTATTATGGCGTTAACCTGGTTATGTGAAAGCCCGGTATAAGCATCAAGTTTGTAAAAATTAAAGAACTCCCCTTGAGCAGATACAGAAAATGACTGTAACAACAATACTATAGAAACAAAATACCGCACCAACCCAGGCTTAACCCTGTGAAGAAAACCTGCCCTGGTCAATACAAAAATTCGTTCCATTTTTATTAATCGGAATTAAGCAAAAAAATGAATGTTGCTCTTAAAGTTTAGTGTGGTTAAAATTCATAAAAAATGTATCAAGTAACCACCGTCAAATTTAACACACTTCCTGCTTACAGGAAGGTGAATTTGTATTAACAAATGGGATGACATGCACTTAGTTCAAGAAAGCCATTCAGCATGGGAAATGACAGCGATATTAGCAGGAGATGCAGAACATGCGTCCTGAAGTGACAAGCAGGCTGTAAATTTTAAGGTGGCTAGTAACGATGGTTACAAAGCAGGTGCAATAATGCAGCTACCAACGATGGCAACATGAAATTTTCTCATCATGAACATTTAGCCTGGATTAAGTCACAACATAATATCCTTCTGTTATAGAATTTTTAAAACACAAGTATGCCCGCCTGCATTGTTCTCGGGTAGGCTGACGATGAGTCCTGTTTCTGTTCGTTGAAACAATAATGACTGTTTGTTAGGCACCCACTCTATCTTTTGAATTTCTTTAGGATAATGTTCACTATTCTTCGCAAGGCTTTTTATAACCAACTTTCCATCTTGTGGCCATCCCATTGCGGTTGCATAAAGCGACCCGCCTTTTGTAACAAAACGAATGTCTTCAAAAGTGAATGACTTTCCTTTCCCTTCATTAAAACCTTGCGCACTAAGTTGCGCCGCTGCCTCCTGTGCAGGTCCTTCACCAAATATTTTCCATGGTCTTGTGCCGTAAATACTTTCGCTATTTACCTTCATCCATGCACCTATTCCTTCCACGATCTTTCTTTCTTTTTCATCAATGGTACCATCGCCACGAACAGGTATATTCAACATGAGATTACCATTCTTGCTAACAATATCAACCAAAGTTTGGATCACCGTTTTCGAGGTTTTGTACCTGTCTTTATTGTACACATCCCTGTTATAATGCCAATCGCCAATGCAGGTATCTGTTTGCCACGGCAGTGGCTGAATCTCATTTGCCTGTCCTCTCTCAATATCCCATACCATTGCCTTTCGTTGATTTTCATCCAATATCTTTCCATTGATCACTGCACGAAGCTCACCATGTTCTTTAATGCTCTTATTGTAC
>JBDSAP010000205.1:0-8033 GCA_039922055.1 Ferruginibacter sp. | reverse complement strand
ATTTTGGCGATGTCGCCAACGAAGTTGGTACACCATTACCTGCAAGTGGCACAGTGTATCATGCTTACGCTGCTCCGGGTTCTTATAATGTTAAGGTGGTTGCTATAAGTGGAAACGCATTGTATGCCGGCGCTGCAAAAGCAGAGCTAATCACCCCAACAACAGTAGATCCGTTTGCTTTTAAATTACCCATTACGTTTGAAGATGCTGCAGTAAATTACTTTTTTGGAACCTTTGGTGATAACCAGGCATTCGCTACAGTAGCCAATCCCAAAGTTGCCGGCTTAAATACTTCGGCCAAGGTTGGGAAATTTACAAGAGGTGCGCAAAGTTGGAGTGGAACTTACAGTCCCCAAAACTATTTTATCGATTTGAGTGTCAATAAAAAGATCAAGGTTTTAGTATATAATCCAGACCCTGCTCTTATCGGCAAAAAATTAAATATAGAATTAGAATCTGCTTTCAAAGGTAGCCCCAGTAACGGAGTAGCAGTTTTAAAAATGCCGATAACCACTTCCGGAGCGTGGGAAGAACTGACATTCGATTTCGGTACCATCGCAGGCTTGCCGGCAGACGCGAAGTTCGGCCAATTAGTGCTGCGTTTTAATGATGCATCAGACGGTGCAGGCGCCGTTATTTATGTTGATAATTTCACATTAACCAATTAAAATTTTATACATGATACGCTATATAAAATATTGCTCCGCTATAATGGCATTCACGCTGTTTATTGGAGGCTGCACGAAAGAAAAATACATCATGGGAAACCTGGTAGCGCCTTCCGAAATTGTTATTGCTACAACCATTATAGGTCAGGACGCGACACATCCGAATGGCGATGGTTCCGGAGATGTGAAGATTGCTCTTTCAGGGAAAAATGCGCTCGCTTATAAAATAGATTACGATGCGGCTGATGGCATTTCACTTGATAATCTGCCCTCCGGCAACGCGACAAAAAAATTTACTTCCCTTGGCTTAAACACTTACCGGATTACCGTAGTGGCCTATGGTCCCGGGGCTACGGCTACCACCGTAACAAAAGATATCAAGGTTCAAAGCGATTTTACGCCAGATCCTTCGATCGTCGCTAATCTTACAGGAACAGGCTCTAAAACCTGGAAAGTAGATAAAGATGTATCAGCACACTTTGGTGTCGGTCCGTGGTCAGGTTCTTCCACACCGGAATGGTATGCAGCTCCTCCAAACGACAAAGCGGGTTGCTGCAACTGTTTCTATACAGCAAGATTTACGTTCACCAAAGTAAGTGCAACGACTTATACGCTTACTGTTGCGAGTCCTGATGGTGCGTTTACCAAAACGGGTACTTTGGCGGGCGGACGTCCGGGAATTCCCGGGGCAGGTGATGAAGGATGTTATAGCTATGGAGGCGGAACTTCTGCATTCTCTTTTATTCCCGCCAGTTCTGCAATCGCGGCATCTACCAAAACCATCATCCAGTTAGCCGGCAAAAATACCTACATCGGTTATGGCGCCCAACTGAAGGATTACGAAATATTATCGATTACCGCAAACAGTATGAGCTTAAGGGCCCAGGGCACCGAAACAGGAAATGCCTGGTATTTAAAATTGATACCTAATTAGCATATAAAAGATCCGACGAGAAACTTAGTTTGATTAGCAGTTAGCATGGGGCAGCAATGCCCTGTGCTTTTATTTCATGTTCCGTTTTTCTAAACTGCATAAGCTGCCGTACATAGATATCTTACTTTCGGCAGGAAGTGCAGGTTCATAAATCAAATAATTATGTTGACACAAAAATTGACCGGTGTTATTTGGATGATCACATCTTGTGTTGTCTTATTTTCCTGTAAAAAGAGCGATGCGCCCACGCCTGCACCCGTTGTGCCCGCAATAAAAATTGAAGACGCATCACAAGTAAGAGCGACAACAGGAACTGTAATGCATTTTAATGTTACCCTTAATAAGATTACTACCATTCCTGTTTCGGTTAACTATACGCTCACAGATGGTACAGCCACCGCTCCAAAGGATTACACTGCTGGTTCAGGAACAGTTACCATTGCTGCAAATCAAACGCAGGCGCAGGTAGATGTACCAATCAAAGGAGACCCGACCGATACAAGACAAGTTAATCTCGGGTTTACGGTTCAACTAAGCAATCCGAAGGGCTGTACCATTGGCACACAATCCGCTAAAGGAACTATCATCACAGAAAACGGTACGAGCCTTGCAACTGACAATGCAGGATACAGCACACCGTTAACTTATCCTGGTTATACGTTGGCATGGAATGATGAATTTTCAGGCAGCACACTTGATCTGAATGCCTGGAACCAGGAAACGGGCAACAACAACGGTTGGGGAAACAATGAATTGGAATATTACACTAACGATCCTAAAAACACCTTTGTCTCCAACGGCAATTTGATAATAGAAGCACGAAAGGAACCAATTAGCGGGTTCAATTATTCATCCGGTAGAATGACAACTCAGAATAAAAAGGAATTTACGTTTGGAAGAATAGATATCCGGGCAAAACTTCCTGTAGATAAAGGTATGTGGCCGGCGCTCTGGATGTTAGGATCAAATATTACCACGGTGCCGTGGCCCGCCTGCGGCGAGATCGACATCATGGAATTGATTGGTACATACCCAGGCCGGACTTATGGAACGATGCACTGGAAACCAGTTACAGGAACGAATACTAACAAAGGAACTGAATACAATTTACCATCGGGCAATTTCTCTCAGCAATTTCATGTGTTCAGTATCATCTGGTCGCAGGACATGATCAAATGGTTGGTAGACGACCAGCTTTTTCTAACAACCACAAAAGCCGATGTGGGGGCTGCCAATTATCCATTCAACGCAAAAGAATTTCTGCTGTTCAATGTAGCAGTTGGTGGCAATTGGCCTGGCCCTCCTGATGCTGGCACTAATTTTCCTCAACGGATGTTTGTAGATTATGTACGTGTATTTCAGTAAGGAACCAGCGCCTAACCGATTTCTAAAAAATAACCATCTTTCAAAATAATTGTATGCGTATTGCTTGCCTCCTCTTTCTCATTTTAAGTCTTGCATCCTGCTCCACTTCACATAAAACAGCTAATGCGGATGATTGGAAACTTTCCTGGAGTGAGGAATTTAATTATGACGGTTTGCCGGATAGCACCAAATGGAGCTATGATGTTGGCGGTCATGGCTGGGGAAACAATGAATTGGAGTATTATACCAACGGATCCTTAGATAATGCAACCGTGAGTGATGGCACTTTAAAAATAAAGGTTGTTCGTGAAAAGAAGGGAGACCGGGAGTACACTTCAACCCGAATGCATACTAAGGGAAAAGCTGATTTTACTTATGGTAAAATTGAGATAAAAGCAAAGCTTCCGTCTGGGCGGGGTATATGGCCGGCTATTTGGATGCTTGGAAGCAATATTGGGACAGTAGACTGGCCCGACTGTGGTGAAATAGATATTATGGAACATGTCGGCTTTGACAAGGATACGATCGTAGGCACCGTGCATACGAAATCGTATAACCACGTGAAGGGAACTCAGAAGGGCAAAAAAGTTTTTATCAAAGACCCTTACAACACCTATCATCTTTATGCTATTGAATGGACACCGGAAGGCATGGGTTTCCTGCTGGACAATGTGATGTATTATCATATTGCAAATGAACATAAAACCGTGGCCGAGTGGCCTTTTGATTCGCCTTTTTATTTATTGCTTAATGTAGCCGTAGGTGGAAATTGGGGCGGTCAAAAAGGTGTTGATCCAACCATTTTTCCTGCGGCTATGGAAATAGATTATGTCCGGGTATACACTCCTGCAAAATCGTGGAGCGCTATTACAAATAAAAAATTATGAAAACAAATAACTCCCTTTTCTTTCTCGATAATCGGTTTGTAAAATTGTTGGTACTTGCAACAATTCTGTTTGTGAATTGCAAAGGCAAAGTTGATCCTACTCCGCCGCCAGTGGTGCCGCCGGTAGTACGTGCCAACGAAGTCGATTTCTGGCTCACCAAATCGGATGAATCTATAAAGCTGCAAAAGCAAACATCCATCCTCGCATTTAGCGCAGCGGTAAATCAATTCCCAAGTATCGAAGTGGATGAAAACACCACCTATCAAACAATTGATGGATTCGGATATACGCTCACGGGCGGCAGTGCCGAAGTAATCAATTCACTAACTGCATCCACCAAACAGGAATTGCTACAGGAATTATTTGGATCTGCTGCAAACTCCATAGGCGTAAGTTATTTGCGGATAAGCATCGGGGCTTCAGATCTTAATGCCACTCCATTTACTTACGATGATATGCCCGCAGGCCAGACTGATGTTAATCTTGCCAACTTTAGCCTTGCACCGGATATGACAAACCTGGTACCATTGCTCAAAGAAATATTGGCGATCAATCCGAATATAAAAATTCTTGGAAGCCCATGGTCGCCACCGACATGGATGAAAGACAATAACAATTTTGTGGGTGGTAGTTTGCTGCCGCAATATTATTCTGTGTATGCGCAATACTTTGTCAAGTACATTCAAATGATGAAGGCGCAGGGAATTACCATCGATGCAATTACTCCGCAAAACGAACCACTGCATCCGGGTAATAATCCGAGCCTGCTGATGCTTGCTGCACAACAGGCTGAATTTATAAAAAATAATTTAGGCCCCGCCTTCCAGGCTGCGAACATCACAACCAAAATTATCATCTACGATCATAATTGCGACAAGCCGGATTACCCGATCTCTGTATTGAATGACCCGGCGGCAAAGAGCTTTATCAATGGTTCTGCATTTCATTTATACGCCGGTGATATAAGTGCACTGTCTGCGGTAAGGGCAGTTCATCCCGATAAGGCACTATATTTTACCGAACAGTATACACCTTCGAATGGTAATTTCGGTGGCGACTTGAAGTGGCATTTAAAAATCGTGATCATTGGCTCCATGCGCAATTGGAGCCGCACCGCCCTTGAATGGAACCTTGCAAACGATGGTGCGTTTGGTCCGCATACTCCAGGCGGATGCACTACTTGTAAAGGCGCTATCACAGTTGAAACCAGCAGTGCATTTACCCGAAATGTAGCTTATTATATCATTGCCCATGCTGCAAAATTTGTTCCCGCCGGCTCTACGAGAATATCCAGTTCCGTTACCGGTAATTTAAATAACGTAGCTTTTAAAACGCCAGCCGGCAAACGTGTTTTGATAGTGGAAAATGATGGTGGCAATGCTGAGATATTCAACATCAAATACAACGGCAAGTGGGTATCTGTTACACTGGAATCCGGATCGGTGGGGACGTTTATTTGGTAAGGAAATTAGAGTTCTTTATTTTATTATTCTTTTCACCCCGCGATAATTTGTAATGGTGCCTTTTAAAAAACTGCTATCCAGTTTTAGTTTCCTCGATGATTGTGACAAATAAGTAGAGCCATAATAAAACTCTACCCTTCTTTTTTTATTATTTTTTAGCACAAGATCACCATAAGCATCTCCCGGCTGAAGGTTGATCCATTTAAAATTATTTTTCTTATTTGCAGCCGATGTTGCAAACACCCGCAGGCTGTCCTGGTTTTGTGTAGCAACCACCAGGTCTTCATTTTTTGCAGTATGAATGGTTGCCAAACCCTTTCCATCACCTTTCACAAAGAAGCCGCTCTGCCCAACCGTTAGTGTGGTAAAATTTCCTTTTCCATCACCCTTCAGGCAGAGTCCATTGAAAGCATCATGGCGGCCACTGTATGGTTCCATTCCATAATCGTTGCCAGTCATCAACAAATCAAGGTTGCCGTCATCATCAATGTCATCAGTGATCATTCCATATACAGGTGCGCTCTGCGCTTCAATGGGAAGATTCTTGATTGTAAAATTTCCATTGCCAAGGTTTTCAATAAAGCTTGTCTGCATATTATTTGCATTTAGCATTAACGCGTTGTCTCTATCCTTTTTATTCCACAGATCATCCATAGTGGCGCTGCCAAATGATTGATAAGTAGGATATCTTTTCCGGATGGAAATTAACTGGCTCGCCATATCATCCTTGGTGTGCATAGGAAAAGGTTCCATGCTTCCATCAGCAGCTTTCATGTAACAAAAAAGCATCGCATCCAACGATCCGTTTTGATCAAGGTCTTTTGCAAAAATGGTCATCGGTTCTTGTGACGTTGCTTTGTAATTGGAATTAAGTCCGAGGTTACCTGCTACATAATCTATGTCTCCATCATTGTCAAAATCACCAGCAGTAAGACTATTCCACCAACCAATATTTGCATTGATGGCGCTGGTTTTATTTACGGGTAAAAAAGCCTTACCCGTATTCTTAAAAAATGTTACCGGCATCCACTCGCCAACCAAAACAAGATCTGTTTTTCCATCATTGTCAAAGTCCGACCAGAGTGCATCGGTTACCATTCCTATATGCTGCAAGCCGGGGCAAAATTGTTCGGTAACATCCTCAAAAATGCCCGCATTGTTTTTTAAAATAAAACTTTGCGGAGCGGTAGGGTAGGCGCCGGAAACAACACGTCCGCCAACAAACAGATCAAGGTCTCCATCATTATCAAAATCAGCGGCACGTACACAGGAGCCATTTGTAAATTCTTTGGGAAGCGCCGATTCCTTTCGCTGAAATTTCCCTTTGCCATTATTGATATACAAGCGGTCCTGGCAGATCGCATGATTAGGAGGTAGTTCATAACTGCCGCTCACAATGTACAGATCAAGATCTTTATCGTTGTCTGCATCAAAAAAAAGCGCTCCCATATCTTCTACCAACGTATCTTGTGTTTCCAAAAAACGGTTCGCATCTTTTGTAAAATTTCCTTTTGCATCCTGCATAAAAAAAGTACCGGGGTTGCTGGATGAACCGCCTATATAAAAATCATCAAAGCCATTCCCATCAATATCTCCCACTGCAATGCCTGGTCCGTACTGGCTGAGTTTATGCGGAAGGGTTGGCTGAATATTATAGTCAACAAAATCATCTTCTACCGGCTTGTAAGCGATCCCAAAACGTAGAGATGCTTCAGAAAAAATGGGCTGGGCAGTTGGTATTAATGCTGCCTTGGGGGGCAGGGCCTCGGTCCATGATACCGTGACCGGGTGCCCTGCTTTAATATTTGTAATTGTTTGCATGCGGCTATCCGGCCATTCTACAACCAAAGAATCTATTTGCGTACGATCACCTAGGCCAAAATGCGCCCTGTTATCATTTGTTGAAAGATAGCCACGTGTTGGATAATGTTCATAGTACAATTGTTTGCCGTCGTAATACAAATGAATAATAGCGCCAAGCCCCATGGTATTTTTTTCTTTGCCCTTGATCGTTACTGTTAGCTGTTTTGTTTTGGCTGCGCTGGAAGTGTTTTCATAAATGAAAGCAGTCTCATTAATATTATTGATAGCAATATCAAGATCGCCGTCATTGTCGAGATCTGCATATACACCACCGTTTGAAAATGCAGCGACATTCAATCCCCATGCTTTAGACTTGTTCTCAAACTGTAAACCGCCGGTATTCTTAAATGCATAATTTGGTATCCTTACAATAGGCAATGAATCAACAAGGGCCAGCGAAAAATTACCCACACTTCCTACCTGGCCATTATCATACGAGATGTAATCGAGGTCCGTCACATCACGGGGCAGACCGTTTGTGATCACCATGTCGCGGAGACCGTCATTGTCGAAGTCAGCCACCAGCGGGCACCAGCTCCAGTCTGTTTGGTACACGCCGGACATAAAACCAACATCACTAAAGACTGGATGCCCTGTGGCGTTAGGCCCGCTGTTTACCTGCAAAACATTTCGCACATATTGATGTTCGTATCCAAACTTATCAGCATTGGTGTAATTATAATATTCATTTCCACCCAACATCCGCTTTTTACGCATATTATCTTCGGGCAACATTTCCAGCGAAATAATATCTACCAATCCATCATTATTGATATCAACTGCATCAGTGCCCATTGCGTTCCAGCCAGTATGTTTAAAATATTCACTCAACCGGTTTGTAAAAGTGCCGTCT
>JBDSAP010000204.1:0-6519 GCA_039922055.1 Ferruginibacter sp. | reverse complement strand
TCATCTTAGCCATGTGCTCCGCAATGTTTCTGTAGGTATAATGTAACAAATAACCTTTAAGAACCGGGGCTTTTATACCTGCGCTATATTGTAAATTTTCATGAACAAGTTTGCTATCCCATGCAGCGAAATCTTTGTGATATAACCTTGGCTTGATCTCTAATTTATCCATACCATGCCGGATAAATTTTCCGTAGTAAGAATTTCGTCTTTGAAATGCATATATTTTTTCCGTAAAGCCTTTTTCTTTTAGTTCATGGATGCTTACAATTAAAGTTTCATCCATTACTTCATCTGCATCCAACACAAGGATGAAATTATTGCTGGATCTGCTTACAGCGAAATTGCGTTGCGCACCAAAACCCAGCCAGGCCTGGTGTATAAAAGTGGCGCCCTTCATTTTACATATCTCTTCAGTTTTATCTGTACTTCCGCTATCCGCGATAATTATTTCATCAGCTACTTTCCATGCGGCATCGAGTGTGTCGCCAATGTTAGCTTCTTCATTAAAGGTGATGATGATTACAGAAATATTTTCCATTTATAAACTGATATTCCAACGAAATTAAGGCGACAAGATAACGATCAAATTAAAATTAGCGGATCGGTTTTATTAATTCAATTCTGTCAAAGGTAGGATAGCATGCTCATCTGCTTATCTTTGCATTTTAATTTCTAATGAACTATTAGGAGTTCACAGGCATCTGAGTGCAGCATGTTGTGAGCTTCATGTTGGAGCAATTTTTTATCCAATGATGAATAGTCATTAAATTCTTTATCAAAATTTATCTCATTGGCACTAATTAAGTTATTGTATCAGGCTATCATCAATTACCTGCGCACCAAACTAAGCAGGATCCAGTTCATCATGATAATTGCTACATTGGTAGGCTTTGGCTCAGGGATGGTTGCTGTGCTACTGAAAACATTGGTTCACTATCTTCGCTACTGGATTGAAATGATACCCGTCTCCAGATATTCCTACCTGTTGTTTCCTATTGTTGGTTTGTTGATTACGGTATTTGTCATTCACATCTTTTTCACCGGTCCATTTGAAAAGGGTATTGCAATGGTATTAAAAGCGATTGCCCGTAAATCTTCTTTTATTCCTTTACGCCATACTTACCAACATATCGTTACCAGTTCTATTACTGTTGGATCGGGTGGTTCCGTTGGGCTTGAAGCTCCTATTGTTGCAACGGGTTCGGCAGTGGGTTCAAACCTTGCCCGGATCACAGACCTCAATTACCAGGAGCGAACCTTACTCATAGCTTGTGGTGCTGCTGCCGGCATTTCCGCTGTTTTTAACGCTCCTATTGCCGGGGTAATCTTTGCCATTGAAGTTTTATTGGCAGAAACAATTGTGAGTTATTTTATTCCGCTGATTATTTCTTCGGTTGTTGGCGCTTTATGTTCAAAAATCATATTACAGGAAGCTTCATTGTTCAATTTTATTTTAAAGCAATCATTTAATTATGATAATGTTCCATTTTATGTATTGCTTGGAGTGTTCGCCGGATTTGTTTCGTTGTATTATGCTAAAACATTTAAAAGCGTAGAAGGCAGGCTGCACCGTGGAAAAGCGAAGGATTTTAAAAAGGCACTGATAAGTGGGGCTATGCTGTTGGTGATGTATTTTGTGTTGCCTCCATTATTCGGTGAGGGCTATAATAATGTTAAGCTCGTAGCCAATGATTCTTTCACCGGCTTCGATGATAATACCGGGATATTTTCTCTAATGGATAAAGATTGGGCGCTGATTGCTTTTACTGCCTGTATTGTATTGGCAAAACCAATTGCCGCGGGCATCACCATTGGCGGTGGTGGCAATGGTGGAAATTTTGCACCATCATTATTTACAGGAGCTTACCTGGGTTTCTTTTTTTCCAAACTGGTGAACACTACACCGTGGATAAAAATTCCCGAAGGTAATTTCAGCCTCGTAGGAATGGCCGGAGTATTAAGCGGCGTTATGTATTGCCCGCTTACAGCTATATTTCTTATTGCGGAAATCACCAATGGCTATGAACTGTTCATACCGCTGATGATCGTGTCTTCTATCTCATTTTTTATTGTAAAAAGCTATGAACCGTTTTCGATGGAAACAAAAAAACTCGCATTGGAAGGCCAGATATTCACCCATAAAAAGGAAAAGAACATTTTAACCTCTATCGTGCTGGAAGATATGCTTCAACAAAATTATGAATGTATTGAAATTGATAAGAAACTGGCAGATCTGATCGAAATAGTGAAAAAAAGTGATAAAAATATTTTCGCCGTAATAGACAGGCAGGATAGGTTTACCGGTATCATCGAATTAAATGATATCAAACAAAAACTATTTCAGCCGGAACAATTCAATAGGATAAGCATCAAGTCGTTGATGAAAAAACCGCCTGCCATTTTACATTCCAGCCAGGATATGCATAGTGTAATGGAAAAATTTGATGTTACTCACAGTTGGTATCTGCCTGTACTGGACAACGAAAATAAATTTATAGGATTTATTTCAAAAACAAAATTGTTCAGTAAATACCGGGAAATACTCGCATCGCAAGGTGACCTGTATGAAGAAACATAGAAGACGCCTATCCCTAAAAGGATAGTGTTTTTCTGTGGGAGCCATTCAGCTATTTGCGAATGGAGTAAAGCAAAAAGTAGAGGTAAGCAAATTGTGAATTAAAAATCATTCACATTGGCTGGTATAATTAGTTAAACGAATGTGTAAACTTTAAACTTGAAAAGTTACCTGTAAAAGCATCATCTGAAAAAAACGTACGATTGCTGGTAAAAGCGAAAAGCTGCCCGTTATAAATGAAGCTTTGCGGATTACTATTAAAGTAGATTAAATTTTCAATGAGCTGTTCCTTTACCTGGCTTAAGCATAAGCTTGTGCAAATCTTGATCGCTGTCTTTGGAAAAGTTTTTAATTTGAACATAAAATTTGGATTTTTTCAGATCAGTTAACCATGTTTCGAACGCCCCACAAAAGAACTACTAAAAGAATAAGCACCTTGTAGGAGACTGGACAAGTTTCTTGTAGTTATTTTTCTACAAAGGAAAATCCCTTTAAATACATATTGCCGGGCTCTTCATGTTTTGCACCTAAAGCGTTGGATAACATTGATTAGCATTCCCTCCTGAATTCCGGCACCATATTGGATTCCAACCGTTGGCATTGTTTTAAGGCTAAAAATTTGTTTATGGAAAATCAAAATGAGGCGACTGTCGGCGATGTAGTGACCGATGGAAAAATCGTTAATGACGTAGCAGCTATCATCGGAGAAACCGTAAAAACCGAGGAATTTGTGGAGGTTGCTCCCGGTGTAAAACTGTACGTGAGAGATTATGGCCAGGGCAAACCCGTGATCCTTATTCATGGATGGCCGCTGTGCAGCGATATGTGGGAATACCAAATTAATCACCTGGTCGAAGCCGGTTACCGGGTAATTGCCTATGATCGTCGGGGCTTTGGCAAGTCATCTCAGCCATGGGATGGCTACGACTATGATACTTTAACAGATGATCTTCAGCAAATAATTGAACAGCTAAAACTGAAACATATCACGCTTGTTGGCTTTTCGATGGGCGGTGGAGAGGTGGTCCGGTACTTTAGCCGCTATGGCGGAGCTAAGGTTACAAAGGCGATTTTGATTTCATCAGTGGCGCCTTTCATGATGCAAACCGAGAGCAATCCGAATGGTGTACCAAAAGTAATATTTGATGAGATCACCGATGCTCTTCGCACTGACCGGATAGGTTTCCTGGAAGACTTCGGAAAAAATTTCTTTGGTGTCACCGTTCTCAATCACCCCGTTAGTTCGCCAGTGCTGAACTATTATGGCATGTTGGGTTCGCTGGCTTCTCCCCGTGCAACGCTTGAGTGTGCAAAATCATTTTCATCAACTGATTTCAGACCCGAACTAACTTATATAAATGTACCCACACTTATCATCCATGGTGATGCTGATAAAACCGTTCCTATTAAATCATCTTCAGATATCACGGCTACGATGATTACTGCAAACGAATATATAGTGTACGAAGGAGCGCCTCATGGATTGTTCTACACCCAAAAAGAAAAATTAAATACGGACCTTGTCAAATTCATCCAATCATAATACTGTACAGAATACTAATTTAAAATATGGCGTGGATGTTGAGACCTTCAACGTAATTATTTACACAGGTGAGTTGTGTTTATGATACTGCTTGTGTACAAACTATAATTATTTTTCTATGCATACACAGTTAACCTGGCTTTTTGTATTAGCTATTCCCATTGCCTGTATTTCATGGACGGTCACACACGAAGAGGTCTTCAGGGAGCCGAGGGAATTCTGTGTGCGTAAAAGCCAGGAGTGCCGCAAATTGTGGCAACGTAAATTTTTTTACCTGTTTACCTGCGAATATTGTTTTAGTCACTATGTTACCATTGGGATGCTTTGCCTTACCGGATATAAATTGTTGATGGCTGACTGGAGAGGTTATGTGATTGGTGGCTTTGCCCTGGTGTGGATCGCTAACCTTTATATGAGTGTTTTTGGCTTGATGCGTCAAAATATCAAGCTTGAAAAAATTAAAAATGAGTTGGGTGAAGAGATACTGGAAGCAAAGAAAAAGGAATGAGTGTAATGATACCAGCTCACGATAATTAAGTTTCATACAATCGCATCCTGTTTTTCAACATGTTTATTTCCGCTTCTTTTTCTTTTATCTGGTCTAATAAATAAAGGATCGCATCCAGGCTTTCCACATTAATGTTAAGGTCGTTGTGCAACCGCACCAGTTGCTCCATACTTTTAAGATTGCTTTCCGGGATATAGGCCGTGTCCTCTCTTTTTGTTATTTCCACAAGGCCATATTCCTCCAGCGAACTGATAAATGACCACTCTATATTGTGACTGCTGCAAAAAGTTTCAACAAGTATTAATTGTTCTGTTTCCATACACTAAAAATTTAATCAGTGAGTTTGTCCAGTTGCCTGAAAAGTTCCTTTTCTTCTTCCGTTAAATTAACAGGTATCTTAATGTTGTAGGTAATATAAAGGTCACCGTACTGCCCCTCTTTTTTATACACCGGAAACCCCTTTCCTTTTATCCTCGTCTTTGTTCCATTCTGTGTTTCTGGGTTTACTTTTAATTTTATTTTACCGGTTAGTGTTTCCACCGTAATTTCTCCGCCAAGTACGGCGGCGTACAGAACAAGGTCTTCCGTTACATGCAGATCATCACCGGAGCGTTTATATCGTGGATCATTTTCAATTACAAAGGTGAGGTACAGGTCTCCATTCGGACCGCCGTTTATCCCCGGCGCACCATGGCCCTTTAATTTTATTACCTGTCCATTCTCCACACCGGCCGGAATTGTGATACGCACATTCTTGCCATTGATGCTCAGTGTTTGCTGGTGAGTGTTAGCAGCGCTTAGCAGGCTTAATCTTAATTCACTGTTATAATCCTGCCCACGAAATTTTGTTTGCCGGCTCCTTCTTCCTGAATCGCCAAACATGGATTCAAAAAAACTTGAAAAACTATCGTCACCGGCATCATCGCCAAATGATTGCGAGCCCTGGTTAGTATACGATCTGGATTGTCTTTGTTTTTCAAACTGGTCTGCATGCTCCCAATCTTTACCATACTGATCGTACTTCTTTCTTTTCTCAGGATCGCTCAATACTTCGTTGGCTTCGTTTACCTGCTGAAATTTTTTATGTGCTTCCTTATCATTTGGATTCAAATCGGGATGAAGCTTTCTCGCCATTTTGCGATAAGCTTTTTTAATTTCGTCTTCCGAAGCATTTTTGCTTACGCCCAGTACCTGGTAGTAGTCTATAAAATCCATTGATAAAAATGTTTTAAATTAATCCGTATCGCCCAACTGATTGCATGCTGAGTTGCAGGAAAGTTACATAATAATTCCCTTCATTTTTTTCAGCTATTCCGAGAGTAAATATATCTGAGTATGCATAACCTGCAATAAACTTACTGCTAAAGCTCCGCCCTTCAGTCCGTTTTGGTGGCTGTTGTTTTGTTCCAGTGCTGTTGTTTGGTTGGGGGTTAAAGTCTTTTAAAGTTGTTATTAAATTCCTGTGTTGCAGGCGCAGGCTTATCACCCGGAGTCTTTGCTCCCGGGCCTGTTGTTAGCCGGAGAACAGTCTTATCTGATGCTTTTTGTGATCAATAGCTTTCAATATTTCGGTGCAGAGTGGCTGGTATTTCATAGTTGCCATCAATTGCTGCCATAAATATTTCAGGGTGAGTTTTTTAAAGCGTATCAGCAGTTCTTTTATTTTGCAGCTATGCTCCAGCAGTTGATTGAGCAGGTGCGCTATGAGCATGCACTGGTAATAATTCTGCAGTGCATTGAATGATTTGCGGCTATAAAGATGCTCCATGTTATAGCCATTATTTTTCTGTTCATTAAAGCCTTCATTTTCTATTTTCCACCGCAGTCTGCCTGCTGCTGCCAGTTTTTTTACAGTTGCTTTACTAACGGGCAGGTTGGTAATGCGTACAA
>JBDSAP010000203.1:0-8103 GCA_039922055.1 Ferruginibacter sp. | reverse complement strand
CTGCAACACAGGAATTTAATAACGACTTTAAAATACTTTAACCCCCAACCAAACAACAGCACTGGAACAAAACAACAGCCACCAAAACGGACTGAAGGGCGGAGCTTTAGCAGTAAGTTTATTGCAGCTAATAAATACTCAGATATATTTACTCTCGGAATAGCTGTAAGTTTATTGCAGCTAATAAATACTCAGATATATTTACTCTCGGAATAGCTGTGTCGAAGAAAGGAGCATAGTTTATTATTTCCTTTCACTTATCTTAGATTATATTACCCTTACAAAATATAATCTGATTTTATGTTGATCCGTAAAGCCTTAAAGCTGTTTACAGGTACACACGTTTTCACGACATAGAATAATAACCAGTTATTATACCACCATATACCCAACCATGCAGCAAAATCAAATAAAAATTTCAGCTAATTTCAAAAAGATGGCCGCCAAAGCCATGCTGTCTATTGCTTTGTTTCTCTTTGTGTACCTATTATTGTTTGTGACGGTCATGGGCATTACCATTCTATGCGGATGGCTGGGACTGATGTTGATCATTTTTAAGCCGGCATTCATCACGATCATGGTGGGTGTTGGAATTATGAGCATTGGTGTGCTGGTTATGATATTCCTGTTGAAATTCATGTTTAAAAAACATACAACAGACCGATCGCATCTTACTGAATTAACGAGGGAGCAGGAGCCACAATTATTTGAATATCTAGCCGATATTGTAGGTAAGGTAAAAACAAACTTTCCCAAAAAAGTGTACCTGTCCGCGGAAGTGAATGCTTCTGTATTTTATGATTCAAATTTCTGGAGCATGTTTTTTCCCGTTAAGAAAAATCTGCAGATTGGAATGGGGTTAGTCAATTCGGTTTCGGCCGTTGAATTTAAAGCTATACTTGCCCATGAATTTGGTCACTTTTCTCAAAAAAGCATGAAGGTTGGCAGCTATGTTTACAATGTGAACAGGGTAATTTATAATTTGCTTTACGATAATGAATCCTTTCAATCATTGGCGCAGCAATGGGCAAATGCAAGTGGTTACTTTTCGTTTTTTGTAAGAATAGCCGTAGCAATGGTGCAGGGTATTCAGTGGATACTACGGAAAGTTTATGCTGTCGTTAACCTTAATTATATGGGCTTATCAAGAGAAATGGAATTTCATGCAGATGCAGTGGCAGCCAGTGTTACCGGTTCAGCACCTATGATTACAGCTTTACTACGGCTTGATCTTTCAGATAATTCTTATAATACCGTGTTGAATTACTATGGCGATAAAATTGAAGCTGCTGTTAAAACCAACAACATTTATCCCCAGCAATACCTTGTTATGAACTTTCTTGCTAAAGAAAGCAAACTTGCTGTAGAAAATCATCTGCCACAGGTTTCAGTTCAATACCTAAACAAATACAATAAATCAAAATTGGTGATCAAAGACCAGTGGGCATCCCATCCCTCCACCATCGACAGGGTGAGGGAACTACAGAATATTAATAACGAAACTACCGATAGTGATAACCGGCTGGCGTCAGCGCTCTTTACAGATATAGATACATTGCAATTAAAGATGACCGAAAATCTTTTTGCAGGTATTGATTACGGAGGGAAGGAAAGCTTTGCCAACGCAGAGCAGTTTATTACAGAATTTACAAATAATTATCGAACCAATTCATTTGACGAAAAGTACAACGGGTACTACGACAATAAAAACCCAGTGGTCATATCAGCAGGACTTGCTATCAGCAATTCACCCGACTATACCGGTAAGGACATGTCATCCTTTTTCAACAATGAAAACGTTGACCTTGTATATACTACGATTGCCCTTGAAAATGACCTGGTGCTGTTAAACCAGGTTGCAAAAAAAGAGTACCAAATAAAAACCTTCGACTATGACGGGGAAAAATATGCTTCTGCTGATTCCACTGAATTGATACCAAAGCTGGAGAAGGAACTGGCAGGACTCAAAGAAAATATCGGCCAACGCGATCTTGACATTTATGAATATTTCGGATGGCTTGCAGTAAAGCGAGGAAAAGAAAAAGAGTTGACCGACTGTTATCAATCATATCTTTCAATAGACCAGGAGTATCCTGTAAAGATGGGCTTCGCCACCAGGATGATAGAAGCCACCCAGTTTTTGCACGTGACAAACAGTTATGAAGTAATTGAAAGCAGCCTGGCTGCATTGAAAGAAGTGGAAAAGGAATTTAAACAGGAAATATCCAAACTTTTAAAGGAGCAACTATACGAACCGGCGATAACACGAGCCATCAATGATAATTTCAATGCGTACCTGCTAAAGAACTGGCGTTATTTTACTAGGCCCGAATATGACAATGATTCATTAAAAATAATGTTTACTGCCATGTCAGATTTTCAACTGGTGATGTCTGAAACTTTTCTTAATCGTAAAAGAGTATTGTTGAATTACCAGGTGGATTTGGAAGATCATAAATTCCATTAAACATATATTCTTCTGCAATCCTCTCATCTCATCCGCAACATTTTCAGCATGGGTAAGGCCGTTGAGAAACAACACTGAAAAAAAATGATGTTTCCAATACCTTCTCAGAAGCGAAAGTATTGCCCCTTACATAATCACAGATGCACAACTTAATAATTTGCAGGAAGACACGCAATGGGCTTGCGAATGTCTTATAATGCCTACTGTTGTATGGAGGTAATTATCCATTTGGATGCGGTTCCATCATATACCAGCGTCACAGCTCCAGACCCATTGGTATTAACCTCACTGCCGTTTAAGGTGAGTATCTGGTTTGCAGCGGCAGATCCACTATTCAAATCACTAAATATCATATTGCCGCTTTCTGTGTTGTAAAGAACAATGGTTTTGCCCGAAACACCACCGGTTATCCCGGTTATTTTAAATTGCTGTTGATATCTTGCGCCAGTAAACCGCATAAAGGTTTTAGTTGACATATTTAAATTATCCATTGAATAATTCCCACTGCTATTTGTATTATCCGTATTACTAGTTTCAATATAGAAGTTAAGGACAGAAATATCCGTACTATTTGAAGCAACGCCATTTACTGTAGATACCAGGTTGGTGCCAGACAGAGAAAGTGTATTGCTGTTGATCATCGGTACTCCGGTGGCGGCTATTCCATTCACCCTGGTAGTAATTGTATTAACCGCACTTGTGTTGGCAACTGTGTTAATCATTGGTACAGGTGTGGCGGCTACCCCGTTTACAGTGGTGGTGAGTGAATTAACCGCACTTGTATTGGCAACAGTGTTAATAATAGGGACTCCCGTTGAGGCTACTCCATTTACAGTGGTGGTGAGTGAATTTTGTGCACTTGTATTGGCAACAGTATTGATGATGGGTACCGCTGTGGCAGCTATTCCATTTACCCTTGTGGTAAGGCTATTAACCGCGCTTGTGTTGGCAACTGTATTAATAATTGGAACACCCGTTGCGGCTACTCCATTTATGTTGGTGGTTAAAGTATTTGTTGCACTTGTATTACTAATTGTGTTTATAATCAGCGCTGAGGCGGCAACCCCGTTTACAGTACTGGTTAAGGTATTCAGAGTGACAATGCCGGAACCTGGGTTTCCCGTACTTGTTAATGCATTGGTGGTGGTCGCGACATAGTCCAGTGCTTGCCAATTGGGCGTAGCCGGAATTCCCACATTAACTTTAAAATTATTATCTGTAGTGTTAAATATCAACAGGCCCTTTGCCGGTAGAGGAATGGCATTTTGTTGCGTGGTTGTCATTCGGGGCACCAGAAAACCCTTTGTTGTGCTGCTCACATCGAGCATGGCACTGGTATCTGGTAAACTACCCAGCTCATTGATTGCTATATTCTGAGCATAAAATTTTGAAATAAAGACAAGCTGGATCAGCAGCATTATTAAGGAAAATTTTTTCATTCTTGGGTTACGTGACATTGATGTTTTAATTGAGGTGATTAATTCTACTTTGACAAGTCAAACCTTTGTGTTTTTTTGTTGACCAGCAGATGTTTTTTATGGCGGCATCGTTGTGTCACTCCTTTGTACTGTATTTTTTCATGGCATCTTTTTCGTTCCATAATTAAACTATCGTAACCGTGAGCTACATTTTTTTAAATATGTCAAAGTAGAATTAAATGCTAACTTATTCAACCGATTCGTCAGGAGATTGATGACAGCACACCGGCCCATCGTCATTTTCACAATTGGAATATATTCAGCTACCGCTTCTATCATAGGTTTTTATTGTGGACAATTATTCGCTGAACTCAATTAACGCTCAAAGAGTTGCATGTATTGTTAGTTCCGGATGCATTAATCATATTACCATAGCAATCACACCACCTTTTTAGTAATTTTCCTACAATGTAACAGCATACTTAGCCCATTCTCTGCTTTCCGTCCACTTACGCATGTTTTTGGCCGTGCTGCGATTCGGGTTTCAATGCAGAGGCGTTGTTGGAAAAAGCCAAAAAATTCTTCCCGGTGTACTACCGCTCAGTGCGACACCAGCATTCAACTTCACCATTTCTTCTGGACCGCTTCCAATCTTCTTCAACCCATGTTCGGGAATTCCCGAAGCGGTTCCGAACAAGATCCGGACAAGCTCGAACAAAACCCTATAAAACCAAACCCCTTTTTAAATCCAGTACGCAGATTAAAAAATCATTAAGCTTACTCCAGTCCATCAATAAAGAACCGTATCTCACACAATAAAAACCTCCCTTCAGCGGTTTGTCCTACAGGCTGAACAGATGCTTTTCTACATTGCGTGCAAAAACTAAAATGTTATTTTGTTTTCAGCGTTATACGAATGCATCATCCCTTATTTTTTGCTATGAGATATAAATACACTATGAAACTTGCGAGGCTATATAAATTTTTTATCTGTATTGTGTTTGTGTTTACAACTGCCACAGCAGTGGCTCAAACCTCTATGCTACCGAATGCATTTTCTCACAACGATTACCGCCACAAACGGCCGCTGATGGATGCGTTGAACCACGGCTTCAGGTACGTAGAGGCTGATATTTATTTACGAAAAGGAAAACTGATCGTGGCACATATTTTACCCCGTCTCAAAATGAACCGCACGCTGGAATCGCTTTACCTGCAACCATTACTTGAATATGTGCAGCATAATGAACAACAGGGTAAAACTATCGACTGTCCGCTTACGCTGATGATCGATATTAAATCGGATGCTGACGATACCTACCGCGCTTTGCTGGTAATGTTGGAAAAATATAAACCCATCTTATCCAGGTACAATAGCAATGGCACCATCCCCGGCAATGTAACCATCGTAATCAGTGGGCACAAGCCTTCTGAATTGATCGCCAATATGGACAGCGGTTATGTTTTTATGGACGACAATCTCCGGCAGATCGCTGCTTACAATTGCACCGAGCTATACCCGATGGCAAGTTGCAAATACTCCCGCCTGCTTAAATGGAAAGGCAAAGGAGCCATTCCGCCAACGGATATTCTTCGCCTGGAATTTTATGTAGCCCAGGCGCACAAGCTTGGCCGTAAGGTCCGCCTATGGGCTTCGCCAGAAAACAAAGTAGTGTGGAATGAATTATTAAAATACAATGTTGACCTCATCAACACTAACCGCCTTACAAGTCTTCGGAAGTTTCTGACAGGCGCCAATACCAGCAGCCTGTAAGTATACAATTGTGTTACAAATGCAAGCAGCTTGCATAATGCAATCACGTCACCAACGGCAAACCGCCACCGACAAGGTTAAGCAAATTTTTAATTATACCATTCCCACAAAAGCTTCGATAGCTTTTTGGTGAGTTGCCATGCTTCGTTTGTATTATTATCCCAGCTTTGGTCCTTGTTATTTTTTGTGCAGATGCAAAATATATATTGGCAATGTTTTCCATTTACATACAGAACTTCACTCCGGGTGGCATCTACGGCTCCACCCTTGCTTGCTACAAATACATCGGACGGGATTTGAGAAATGGCATGTTCATCCCAATAGTTCCTGCCTAATAAGCGTAGCATTTTATCGCTCGCATTTTTATTGATCATTTCACCTTTTACAATTAACTCCATTAGCGAAGCCATTTCATAAGGAGATGTCTGGCCCCACCCATATTCGGTTCTATTGGATTCCCTGCCAGGGGTCCTGCTATTTACTCTTGTCACCTTCATGCCAATACTATCCATTATTTCGTTGATCTTTGCACCGCCACCTGCAAGGGATTGCAGCCACAGGCTGGCAGTATTATCGCTCATGGTGAGCATGAGCATTATTACTTTACCCAACTCAATTTTTTCCTCGTTCTTAAATGATCCGAGGATGTCTACCCCTTCATACAATAAGGAATCTTTATAGATCAATTCCTGGTTGTATTGTAAGGCGCCCTTCTCAATTTTGTCCATCACGCCAATCATGATCGGTATCTTGATCATGCTTGCAGTGGGAAAGAGAGAATCGGCATTGATCGCAACCGTCTTATTCTTTTGAAGATCGTGTACATATACACCTATGTCGCCATGAAAATATTTTATTAATTCATGTACCTTCTTTTCTAATTTCTTATCGGTTTTTTGGGCCTGCAGGTTATGAGTGGTACAGGCGAGCAGCAGCGTAACCAGCACAAGTTTTAAACGGGTGATTATGGATAGCGGTCTCAATAAAATCCGGGTTGTAGACATGTGCTGCAAAATTTATCGGCTGATTAATAATTTCAGAAACGTACTGCACTTTTCATCACTCCCCTTCTCGGCATACAAAAATAAATCCGCTCCGGGTAACGAACTTATTCTTCAAAGCTCCGCATCAAATTTAATGAAGTCTGTTGCAACTTCTTTAATGGTATTCTACAAGTTTAGCAACCTGCCCGCTAATCTTCGGCAGCAGCTGCATGGAAATTTACTATAACGAAAAATGCCGCTCTTGCGGGCGGCATTTTTTAATAAAACTCTCCTTTTCTCCTTTTCACAAACTCTCTTTATACTAACTATTACTATACTTCCTTTTTCATAATAATTCAATCATCACCCAGGAACAGAATTTAATTTTTAACCACTTTCTGATTACCGGCAAATACACCATTAATTAAAACCTGCGCCACATAAACACCTCTCGGTAAGTTGTCGAGATTACTCATCTGTAGCTTGTTGCTGCCCCTTGTGATCGTCGAATTTTTTGTAACAACTGCCTGTCCTGCAAAGTTCAGCAGTTTGATCTCTCCATTACCATTAATTGCTGATTCAACAACCAGTGACAAATTCCCGGCAAAAGGACTTGGCGATACCTGTATACTTTTAACAATGCCGGCACCTGGCTTAATACTAATGATACTGCTGAATGAAACCTTACCGCTTTTGTCAACATCTTTCAAACGATAGAAGACTTTACTCTTACCTTGTATTGCAATTGATTTGTCAAGATAGCTGTAGGAATTATTCACCGTCGCATTTTCTTTACTAAAAACATAAGCGATAGAATTAAAGTTGCTACCGTCGAATGACCTTTCCACTTCATAATGATCGTTATCGATCTCTGCTTCAGAAGACCATCTACAGGTAATGGAATTACCAGTGACTGCCGCCTCGAAAGACAACAGCTTTACCGCGAGTGGGCCCTCCGAGGGGCTTACAACAGTACAGTTATAGATGCCCTGCGTATCCTTAAAAAAAATGCTCCACACATTCGCGGGGGGCATATTTCCCGAAGTAACACAATAGCTGATATAGCCATTGTCTCCGCCGCATTTAGATGCGTTCGGGACAGCAAATGTAACGTTGCTTTTTACACCATTTATGTAAACTGAGTCTATTAACGGCACCAGTGCGGGACAACCGCCTGGAAAATTCAGCCTTAATTCGCCGGCAGCTCCGCAGGTGCCGTTGCCATTATTTGATTTAAAAGAAGTAGCGCAGGTAGATTGGGAATAACCTGACACACCTATAAGAATAATTGCAGTGAGTAGAGATAAAATTTTCATATTGCTTGCTTTAGGTTATTTAATTAGTTGCTACAATAGATGAATCGCATATTGTGCCAATTTCCCAACGAGTGGCTTTCAACGCTTTGCAAAAAAGAGGCTCCCGGTTTTTCCAGATTATGGAATTATTCCTTCCCTATGGAAA
>JBDSAP010000202.1:0-4651 GCA_039922055.1 Ferruginibacter sp. | reverse complement strand
TTGCAAAGGCTGTGCGCAATCGCTATATACCGGAAAGCTATTTGCAAAATGCAAAAAAGGGATATGCGGGAATAATCAAAGAGTTTATCGAGGTAGATAAAAACGGCCAGACAAACCTGAAGGGGACGGTAACTGTATCCGGCCTCGGTGGCAAACCTTACCGGGATGGCAGTTATGATTATTATATGAGCGAACGGGTTATTGTAAATGATCCTAAGGGTATGGGCGCCTTTATAATGTGCAGTGTTGAAATGGAACAGGCTGCATTACCAAAACCCGGCAAAGGAAAAAAAGTGGTGCTCGATTATTTTTTTAACAACGAGTGGCGGAAAGATCTCTATGGTTTCAATGCCCGGCGGCATTACACCTGGGATGATACAGAGCATGGAGGTTTTAGTTTGTTAGGCGAGATCTTTCAAAGCTATGGCGCTTCTATAAGTAGTTTAGATCAATCTCCAACAGCAGCAAATTTAAAAGATGCATCCGTGTATATCATTGTTGATCCGGACCAGCCAAAAGAGAATAAGGACCCTAATTATATGAATGAAGAAGCGGCAAAAAATATTGCCACCTGGGTTAAAAATGGGGGAGTACTGTTACTGATGGCAAACGATTCTGCTAATTGCGACCTGTCGCATTTTAATAAATTAACCAATTTGTTCGGCATCAATTTCTCTGATAAAAGCCGCAACATGGTAAAGGGAAACGAATTTGAGACAGGCGCTGTTATGAATGATGTGGTGAACCCTGTTTTTAAGCAAACAAAAAAAATGTATTTGAAAGAAGTAAGCGTACTTGAAGTAAAGTCGCCGGCTAAAACTTTACTGTCGAAAGAGGGCGATCCAATTTTTGCCATTGCAGAATATGGTAAAGGAAAAGTGTTTGCCGTGGGTGATCCGTGGTTATACAATGAGTACACAGATGGAAGAAAGATACCGGCTGAATACCAGAATTTTTTAGCAGCAAACGAACTGGTACAATGGCTGTTAAAACAGGCAAAGCGATAAGCTTCCTGCAAGAAAATGTAGTAAATAATAAATGAAGTGTGTTAAGCAAATATTAGTCTTTCTGATCACCGCAGTAGTTTTCTCTAAATCATTACCTGCGCAAAATACAATCGTGGTATCGCAAAACGGAAACCATGACTTCAAAACGATAAGAAGAATAGGATATGCATGGTATGGAGACTGGCCTGCAGATTTTCTCGAAAAAGAATACTTTGCGTGGCAATCAAAATGGAATACAAAAAATTAAATGCGATTAACCGGAATCCCTGTTTTAATTTTACACCGGCTTAACAAATATTTAATGATATAACTATGCTATTATCCAAATACAACCTTAAAAATATCAATCCTCAGGCGGTCTCAATTCCCGATGAAGCATTGTTTGCGTTGCCCGAAAAAGTATTGCAATTTGGTACCGGCGTGTTACTGCGTGGCCTGCCCGACTACTATATTGAAAAAGCAAATCGCCAGGGTATTTTCAATGGCAGGATAGTAGTGGTAAAATCAACAGACACGGGAGATTCAACGGCTTTTGATAAACAGGATAGTCTATACACACTATGCATTCGTGGATTAGATAACGGACAGCAGGTTGAAGAGAATTTTATATGTTCTTCCATTAGCAGGGTGCTGTCTGCGAAACAGGATTGGGATGCAATTTTAGCATGTGCACATAACCCCGAAATGCGGATTATTATTTCTAATACTACGGAAGTTGGAATTGTACTGGTGAACGATGATATACGACGTCATCCGCCAACTTCTTATCCCGGAAAATTATTAGCGTTTCTCCTTGAGCGTTATAAAGCTTTTGATGGCAGCCCGAAAAGCGGCATGGTGATCGTTCCAACCGAGCTAATTTCAAATAATGGAAAAAAGTTAGAGGCTATTGTATTAGAACTTGCCCACCTCAACGCACTCGATTCAAAGTTTATCGAGTGGCTTGAACAGAACAATCATTTTTGTAGTTCGTTGGTAGATCGTATCGTGCCAGGTAAACCAGATAGTGCAATAAAATCTTCACTGGAGGCGGAACTAGGCTACCAGGACGAACTGCTTACCATGTGTGAAGTATATAGTTTATGGGCTATTGAAGGAAACGATCATACAAGGGAAGTATTATCATTTGCGCAAGCAGATAAAGGCGTTGTGATAGCTGACGATATTACTATTTTTAAAGAATTAAAATTAAGACTCCTCAATGCCACGCATACCCTTAGCTGCGGCGTAGCTTACCTCGCCGGTTTCACAACGGTGAAGCAAGCAATGGATGATAAGGAGATGTACAACTTTATCCGGGACTTGATGCTGTCGGAAATTGGAGTTGCGATACCTTACCCGGTGCCCGAAAAAGAAGCCAGGGAATTTGCTTTAAAGGTACTTGACCGGTTCAGCAATCCAAGCATTGAACACCAATGGATCAGCATCACCCTAAATTATAGCACCAAAATAAAAATGCGGGTGATAGATGTACTGAAACGTTACACAGAACTGTACGGCACAGTACCGGAAAAGATCGCCATCGGCTTTGCCGCTTATATGCTTTTTATGAAATCTGTAAGAAAGGATGGCGCAGTTTATTTTGGAGAACTCAATGGAAATAGTTACCCCATCAACGATAACAAAGCAGAATATTTTTATGGTCTCTGGCAAGAACAATCACCCGCAATTTTAGTGAACACAGTACTAAATGACGCATCTTTGTGGGATATAGATTTCAGGTCTATTCCAGGCTTTGCAGAGAAGGTGTCAGAAAAAATTCAGGAGATCATGCAGCATGGAATGTTAACAGTTATTCAAAAACAAAAAGCCGGGACAAACCAGGCAGTAATATGAAGCAACAGGTATTGAAAATTCACAAGGATGATAATGTATTGGTGGCTCTCACCAATTTGACAAATGGCCAAACAATTGAATTTGAAAATGAAACTTACACCTTGTTACAAGATGTAAACGCAAAGCATAAATTTTTCACGCAAGATCTGCCGGCCGGTGACAAAGTGATTATGTATGGAGTGTTGGTTGGTAAGGCGCAGGAGTTTATTCCAAAGGGTGCGTTGATGACGACAAGCAATGTAAAACACGCTGCTGATCCTTATGCTTATCACCCTACCAATTTTAAATGGACTCCGCCGGATATATCTAAATTTCAGGGAAGAACATTCAATGGATATCATCGTTCAAATGGCGAAGTGGGCACAGCAAATTATTGGTTGTTCATACCAACGGTTTTTTGTGAGAACCGAAACCTCGATGTGATAAGGGAAGCATTGCACAATGAACTGGGCTATGCAGTTACCGATAAGTACAAACAATATACGCACCGGTTAATTGAGGCATTCAATAAAGGCGAAAATATTGAGAGCGTAAATATTTTTGACAAGCCTTATTCTCCCGCAACAAACCGTCCCTTTAAAAATGTTGATGGCATTAAATTCCTCAATCACCAGGGCGGATGCGGCGGCACAAGGCAAGATGCAGGTACATTGAGCAGGTTGCTGGCGGCTTATGCCAATCATCCCAATGTGGCTGGCATAACAGTTTTAAGTCTTGGTTGCCAAAATTTACAGGTGGCGGATTTTGTGAACGACCTCAAACAGTTGAATCCTGCCTTTGATAAACCCTTATACATTTTCGAACAACAGCAATCGAAAAGCGAAGAGGAACTCATTGCTGAATCCATCAGGAAAACATTTGAAGGTTTGGTCGAAATAAACAAGATCGAGAGAAAACCTGCCCCGCTGGATAAACTTTGCATCGGCGTAAAATGCGGCGGCAGCGATGGCTTTAGCGGCATATCTGCAAATCCCGCAGTTGGCTACACCAGTGATCTTGTGGTGGCGCTTGGTGGTAAAATATTGCTGGCTGAGTTTCCCGAACTATGTGGCGCAGAACAAAATTTATTAGACCGCACATTGGATGAAGCGGTGGCTGCAAAGTTTATAAACCTAATGCAGACTTACAACAATGAAGCGCTTAAAGTCGGCTCCGGTTTTCACATGAATCCTTCGCCGGGAAATATAAAAGACGGGTTAATTACTGATGCCATCAAAAGTAATGGCGCAGCAAAAAAGGGCGGCACTTCGCCGGTTATTGATGTATTGGATTATACCGAGCCGGCCACCAAACCCGGACTGAGCCTTGTGTGTACGCCGGGTAACGATGTAGAGGCAACAACCGGCAAGGCGGCCAGCGGTGCAACGCTTATTTTATTTACTACTGGTCTTGGAACTCCCACCGGCAATCCCGTTTGCCCTACTATTAAAATTTCTACCAACAGCAACTTAACCAAACGAATGAACGATATTATTGATATCGACACGGGTGCCATTATTGAAGGCGAGAAAACAATTGAACAGGCAGGCGAAGATATTTTGGAGTATTGCATAAGAGCAGCAAGCGGAGAGGTAATTCCAAAAGCAGTATTGTTAAACCAGGACGATTTTATTCCCTGGAAAAGGGGCGTGAGCTTGTAGCCCCCTGTCCCCCGAAGGGGGAACTTAGGACAGGTCAGAATTTATTCGTGCCAGGCTCATTAATAACATTTGATGATTTTTGTACCAGGCATTTGTTTTCCAATTAAGCTTCAGTGGCGTCGCACTCTTGTACCGTTGATCTTTGTGGAACTTGCCCACAGAATGTTG
>JBDSAP010000201.1:0-16959 GCA_039922055.1 Ferruginibacter sp. | reverse complement strand
TTATAAGTCATTCGTTTGGCGGAACTAAATTTTATTCCATTCTGCTGCCCGATCATGTTTAATTCATCATCGGAATAAGTTTTCCCCTGCACCAGGTAAAACTGGCAGCCACTGCTGGCTTTTTCAGGGTTATCGTTCCTCGCAGCTGCAAGAGCGCCTTTTTTGTGGTATAATGTTGAGTCGAATTCAGCAGGTATCTTATAACCAACATCGCCCTTTCCCAGCATGATATCGGGCGGCGCATTTTTACTTTCAGGGTCGCCTCCCTGTATCATAAATCCATTTATGACGCGGTGAAAAAGCAGGCTATCATAAAAATGCTCGTTCACCAGTTTTACAAAATTGTCGCGGTGCAAGGGTGTTTTGTTATACAATTTTACAATGATCTCGCCAACGTCCGTTGTTATTTTCACCCGCACTTCGGGTAATTTTTTAGGCGCAGGCTTTACTGCTTTTGCGGCAGGTTTAGCTTTGGGTTTTATTTTAATGGTCTTTGTTGCGGGTTTCTTAACTGTTTTCTTTTTGACCTGTGCGGTCACGTTAATAGCCGATAATAGCGCCAACACGAAAAGACTTAGCCTTAATAATTTCTTCATGGAATTAATTGTCATTTTTAAAAAACTGCTCAAAGTAAAGTAAAACATGGTCCTTTAAAAAATTTTCCTGTTCGTAAACATTGAATTCGGGTAGCGGTTTAAGCTGTTTAAAATGCGGCCATCCTTCGTCATCAAAACCTTCCAGTATATAATAGCCACTTTGTGCCAGTATAGTGCAAACGGCAATATGCATGAGGTCTTGCTTTTGTTCCTTAGTATATACCTGCTTAGCAGTGCCAAGTTCCTGCACACCGACCAGGAACAGAATTCCATCCATTTCCGGCTTGATCCCGTATTTCTCTTTCAGCTTTATGCGAAGCTTCAGCCATCGCACTTGCAGATCATTGTTTGCATGTTGCATTTCGCAAAGATAAATTGAAATGCTCCAGCGAAAATTTTCAACTGGATTATCGAAATAAAATTTGCGGGGTTTAATATATGGGAGCAGATCCGTCATCTCTATCGCGGCGCAAGTTGTTTGTAGCGGGAAAGTCAAACCATTAACTTTGCGAAAAATTTAAGATCAGCGATGTTACAGATTAATTATATCCGCCAAAATATTGAGTTGGTAAAAGAAAGATTGAGTGTGAAGAATTTTGGTGACCTGTCATTGATAGATAAAGTAGTGAAACTGGATGAGCAGGTACGTAACTTAAAAGTGGAAAGTGAAACCTTGCAAGCGCAGTTGAATGCAGCCAGTAAAGAGATTGGTATGCTGATGGGGAAAGGTGAAAGGAAGGCAGCCGAACAGAAAAGATTGGAGGTAACAGAGGGAAAAAAACAAACATCACAATTGAACGAGCAACTGGCTGCTCTTGAAAAAAAGTTGCACAATGAACTGCTGCTGTTACCGAATTTGCCGCATATTTCTGTGCCACATGGCACAACCCCCGGGGACAATGAAACTGTACGAGAAGGAGGTATTAAGCCTGTGTTGCCAGCCTCTGCCGTGCCTCATTGGGAACTGATTAAAAAATACGATCTCGTGAATTTTGAGCTGGGAGCAAAACTTACAGGAAGTGGATTCCCGCTATACAAAGGGAAAGGTGCAAGGTTACAAAGAGCATTGATCCAATATTTTTTAGAATACAATATTGCAGCAGGCTATACCGAATATATGCCGCCGCTAATGGTGAATGAAAGTTCTGCTTACGGTACCGGGCAGTTGCCCGACAAGGAAGGACAGATGTACCACATTGCGGCAGATGGGTTCTTTATGATACCTACCGCCGAAGTTCCTGTAACAAATATTTATCGGGACGAGATCGTTAAAGAAACTGACCTACCTATAAAGATGACTGCTTACACACCTTGTTTCAGGAGGGAAGCTGGCAGTTTTGGTAGCGATGTGAGAGGACTTAACCGGGTACACCAGTTTGATAAAGTGGAGATCATACAATTAGTAAATCCGGAAAAGAGTTATGATGTGCTGGAGGATATGGTCACCCATATCGAAAAACTTTTGCAATCCTTAGAACTGCCCTATCGTATACTGCGTTTGTGCGGTGGAGATATGAGCTTCACCGGCGCCCTTACCTACGACTTTGAAGTATATAGTGCGGCCCAGCAAAAATGGCTCGAAGTAAGCTCTGTCACCAACTTTGAGTCTTTCCAAACTAACCGTATGAAAATTCGTTATAAAGATGCCGGCGGAAAAACACAATTATTACATTCTTTAAATGGATCTTCTCTCGCCCTGCCCAGGATCGTTGCATCCTTATTAGAAAATAATCAAACAGATGCTGGCATACAATTGCCGAAAGTATTGCATGAGTATTTTGGCGCTACTTCAATTTGATATTCTTTAACATAAGCATTGCAGCAAACTCGATTAATTATTTCTCATTGCCTGTATAATTTTATTCACGTAAACTTAACTACTATGAGAATTAATTTGCTACTCTTTGCTATGTTGACTTCTATTGTTTTAAAGGCCCAGGTACAAAAGGGAGCCATATTTATCGGAGGCGACTTACAGATTTCCAGCTTAGACTATAAACCTACCGAGCCTGTTAATTACAATGCTACGAAAAATAATAACTATTATTTTTCCCCGGTGCTCGGCTGGGCTGTCAAAGAGAATTTTATTGTTGGCGGAAGATTATCAGCTTCTTTTTCTAAAAGTACTCAACAAAATAATGGCAACGATGATAAAAGCCGTAACCTGGGTGCAGGAATATGGATGCGGAAATATCTGTCACTTGGGAAATTCTTTTATTTCTTTGGTGACGCGGGCCTTAACGGTTATTCGATCTACAGGAAACAAACACAAGGGATGCAACCCAATTATTATTATACAGAAAAAGGGTTTTCGGCTAATGCATCGATCTATCCTGGTATTGCTTACCAAATAAAAAAGTGTTTGTTTGTTGAAGCGGCTTTAAATAACCTGGTAACATTAGGATACACTCATATTAATTTAGAAACGAAAAACCAGGCCGGCGTGCTCAGTACGGGAAACAATAACTCCTACAATTTATCTTCAAGCATTGGCAATGGAGTTCCACTACAGGTTGGTGTACGCTGGTTAATTGCAAATAACAAAAAGCTGTAGTTTAATAATTATACAGGTTGCAATACAGTCACTTCATTTTCATTCGTTGTTTGCAACTGCTTAATTCGCCTGTTCATAATATAAAACCATACCGGCGGAATCAATGAAAGTATCATGCTGCCTGGGTATCCTGTAGGTAATTGCGGAGCGTCGGAATGATTATGAAGTAACTGATATTTTTTGCTTGCCATATAATGATGATCGCTGTGGCGGCTTAATTCAAACAGCATTAATCTTCCTAAAATATGATTGCTGTTCCAGCTATGATGTGGCATGGCCCGCTCGTATGATCCTGTTGTGGATTGCTTTCTTTGGAGGCCATAGTGTTCAATGTAATTGACAGTTTCTAATAAAAGAACACCGATAAGAGCAGCGCATAAATAATAGAACATGGTTGTTGCGCCAAACACAAGGAATATAACCATAACAAATGCCGCTTGAATAATATGTGCCTGCAACATTTCATTTCGCCAATGAAGGGTCGGTAAACCTTTTTTTGTTTGCTCATTATTCGCAATTTTCCATGCAGATAGATATGAGTAAATGATGGTGCGGAAATAAAAGGTATAAACAGGTTCGTTATACCGGGCACTGCTGGGATCCATCGGAGTTGCCACATGCTTATGATGTCCTTTATTGTGCTCTATAAAAAAATGCATATATAAAGAAGATAGTAAAGACGCCTTGGCCAGGCGCTGCTCAAATTGGTTTATTCTGTGTCCTAATTCATGACCGATATTAATCCCAAAGCTGCCGCAAAGCAATCCCATACTTCCAATTCTTCCGGCGGTTTCCCACCAGGAAAGATTTGCGTTTTGAAATGAAAAAAGGAAGAATATAAGGGCTGCAAATTGAAGCAACACAAAGGCATAAAGTATATAATCGTAGATCCGGTCTTTTTTCATTAGTTCAGTTTCAGCAGCGTTCATATTTTTTTCTCCAGGCTGCCAAATCAATTCAAGCAAAGGAAGTAACACCCATGAATACATTAATGGTGTCCATGTTAGCCAGCCTCTTGAATTAAAAGATACAAAGGCCAGGAGGTAGATAGTAAGCGGTAATAAATATTTGAGTGGTTTTATATACATGGCCAGTTTTGTTACCTACAAGTTAATAAAATCCACGCATAAATTAATTTCGACGCAAGATCATACCTTTCCTTCCCGGTTGAATTAAACCTTTACCATAATCATCGGTCTTGGTGAGTGCGATAAACCACATCTTAAACACAGATTCAATGCCTCTTTCAAATCGTTTAAAAAATCAACATCTTTTATGGCGGGCCGGTTTCGGTCCGCTGGCTGAGAATGCGACCGATATCAGTGGGCTTTCTCAAAGAAAGCTGTGGGATTTATTGGTTAAAACTTCCAGCAAAAAGCCTGAAAAAATACATATAGCTTCCGGAATGTTTGATGGGTTGTTAAAAGGTGTACAGGATGTAGTGAAAATGAGCGAGCTCACTAAAGAGCAAAAGAAAGCAATGCGTCAACAATCGAAAGAAGATTTGAAAAGCCTCAACCTTCGATGGCTGGAAGAAATGGTCAACAGCGAGGCCCAACTAATGGAAAAGATGAGCCTATTTTGGCATGGTCATTTTGCATGCAGGGTGATCAACATT
Organism: Ferruginibacter sp.; assembly: GCA_039922055.1. Taxonomy (GTDB): domain Bacteria; phylum Bacteroidota; class Bacteroidia; order Chitinophagales; family Chitinophagaceae; genus Ferruginibacter. The sequence continues at coordinate 12,191 of JBDSAP010000201.1, read as the reverse complement.
TTTTTTCAGCAGCAGTTGCTTGATATCATTCGCAACAATGCATTGGGCAATTTTGGCGACTTGCTAAGAGCCGTAAGTAAGAGCCCAGCGATGTTGCAATTTTTAAATAATCAGCAGAACCGAAGGCAGCATCCCAACGAAAATTTTGCCAGGGAGGTGATGGAATTATTTACAATGGGCCGTGGTAATTATTCCGAAACAGATGTGAAAGAAGCAGCACGTGCCTTTACCGGCTGGGGGTTTAATATGCAGGGCGAATTTGTATTTAGAAAAAATCAGCATGATGAGGGCTCCAAAACGTTCTTAGGGGAAACAGGGAACTTTGATGGTGATGATATCATCGATATTCTGCTCGGCCACAAGCAAACCGCCCGTTTCATCACCAGTAAGATTTATCGATACTTTGTAAATGAAAAAGTCGATCAAGAGAAAATTGATTGGTTGGCCGATCGTTTTTTTAAAGCGAAATACGAGATAAAAAAATTGGTGGAAGATATCTTTACCAGTGATTGGTTTTACGATGAAAAAAATATTGGGACAAAAATAAAATCGCCGATCGAATTGTTAGCAGGTATTCGCAGGTTATTGCCGATGGAACTGGAAAATGAAAATTCGCAATTGTTGTTTCAGCGAGCGCTTGGACAAATACTTTTTTATCCGCCGAATGTAGCTGGTTGGCCCGGAGGTAAAAGCTGGATCGATAGCAGCACGCTTATGTTGCGCTTGCGTATCCCACAAATAATTACCGCCAATGAGGCCATCAATATTCAGGCAAAACCAGATGATGATACTATGATGGGGCGGATGAAAGAGGAAGTTAGTCAGCCGAAAATGAATAAAGGGTTTGTTGTAAAGAACGCCACCGCCGTCGTGGATTGGGAAGTGACTACCAGCATTTTTGAAAAAGCTTCAAGAGAAAATTTATTAACCGAAATTTCAAATACAGTGCTTCAAACAAAGGAGCATGCAAGCAAGCTACTTTTAGCAAAATATCTCAATACTGATAGCCGGGAAAATTATATTAAAACAGCAATCATTCGTTTGATGAGTACACCGGAATACCAGTTGTGTTAGGCCCCCTAGCCCCCGAAGGGGGAACAAGGCAAGAGTATTATAATTTGAACGGGTGGGTCATTTGATAGAAAAGGTTTCGAAAAAGAGAACTGTTATTAATTTCCATTTATCCGGTACTATCGCCTCAAAAAATTTATATCATTCTCCCTTGGAGAGGCAAGGTGACATAAAAATTAAATCATGTTAATTAAACGCAGGGAATTTTTACAGGTTGGTTCGTTGGCGAGCGCTTCATTTATGCTGCCTAAATTTTTACAGGCTTTTGAAAAACCTATGATGGTTCCGCCTGGAAACAAAGTGGTTGTTGTAATCCAATTGAGCGGGGGTAATGATGGCTTGAATACTGTTGTGCCTGTAAGAAATGATATCTATTACAAGGAGAGACCAAGACTGGGAATTACAAAAGAAAAAGCGCTTCTCTTGGGTGATGAAGCTGGCCTAAACCCTGCATTGGAAACATTCCGGGGCTTATACGATAATGGGGAACTGGGGATATTGAACAGTGTCGGTTATCCCAATCCCGACCGCTCTCATTTTAGAAGCATGGACATTTGGCAAAGCGCCAGTCAAACCAACGACTACCTGTCAACAGGTTGGATCGGGAGGTATCTCGATGCTCAATGTAAAGGATGTGATAAGCCAACACAGGCGCTGGAAATTGATGATATATTAAGCCTTGCCCTGAAGGGTGAAAACAACAATGGCCTTGCTTTTAAGGATCCAAAAAAATTATATAACAGTAGCAATCAACAATTTTTTAGAGAGTTGAATTCGGAACATCGAAAGGGCGAAGAAACGGCCGATTATCTTTATAAAACAATGAGCAGCGCCCTTAGCAGTGCAGATTATATTTTCCAAAAAAGTAAGCTTCACCCGGGTTCTGAAATTTATCCGTCCACTGCATTAGGCAAAGATCTTAAGACGATTGCATCACTCATTTTATCGGATATTAATACAAAGGTTTATTATGTTTCGCTGGGGAGCTTTGATACGCATGTTAACCAGGAGAATCAGCAGAAGCGACTTTTCACGGAATTGAATGAAGCAGTGAAAGCCTTTACCGCAGATCTTAAAAGCAATGGACGGTTCAATGATGTGCTGATGATGACCTTTAGCGAATTTGGGCGAAGGGTTTCACAAAATGCAAGTGGAGGTACAGATCACGGAACGGCTAATAATATGTTTTTTATCAGCGGCGGTTTAAAAGAAAAGGGTTTACTGAATGCCATGCCCGATCTCACCAATTTGAATGATGGAGACCTGCAATACAAAGTGGATTTTAGAGATGTATATGCTACCGTTTTGAATAAATGGCTGGGCGCAGATGATGAATTAATTCTTGGAAAAAAAAGCAATTACCTCAACTTTTTATAAATCAACTTTTTACCAACACGTCTTATTTTTTTAGCGCCGTCTTGTACAGCATCCACCCCATTGTAGCAAAGAATAACACGCCTATCAAATAATATCCCAAAGTGCCAAGGGTATTTACAAGTCCATATTCCATCGTAACTGCGCTCAAAAACCGTTCTCCTCCATCACTGCCCGAAAGAAAGGCAATGATGACCCCAGCGATAGCGCCTCCTGCGACTAGTCCCGTGGCAAACAAACTTCCTTTACCTAATTCTTCATCCTCCGGAGTAGAAATAATATGTTGCTTTTGTTTTTTCATATCAATAATACCTTTGATGGCGCCACCGATAAAAATAGGTAAGGTGGTTGACAAAGGCAGGTAAGCGCCAACGGCAAAACTGAGTGACTTAATACCACAAAGCTCCATTACAATGGCAATAAAAACTCCCACAAATACGTATTGCCAATCAAGATTAAGGGAAAGGATTCCCTTAATTAATGTTGCCATCAAAGTAGCTTGCGGCGCAGGATATTTATCAGTTCCAATAGCGTGATGAATGCCCTGTGCGATCATTTCGCTACTTGGTTTATCCAGGAATTTAATAGTAATACCGATTACAATAGAAGAAACAATAGCACCAATAAACAAAGCTATTTGCTGGTTACGTGGCGTGGCCCCGACGATGTACCCGCTCTTCAGATCCTGCGAAGTTGCGCCTGCATTGGCAGCCGCAATACAGATCATTCCACCTACTACTAACACTAAAGGCTCATAAGCCTGGCCGGTCCATCCTACTGCCATAAATATCAGGCTGGTGCCCATAACAGTGGCGATCGTCATACCGCTAATTGGATTATTGGACGAGCCGATCAGTCCAACGATCCTGGATGATACCGTAACAAATAAAGCTCCGAATATGATCACGAGAACGCCGATCAATAATTTCTGCAAGATGCTATTGCCAGGCACCTGGGGCAATATTGCTATAAGCGCTATGAGTGCCAGGCTTCCAAAGCCAACGATCTTCATACTAAGATCTTTTTCAGTTCTTAATACCGCATCGCTTTCTGCGTCAGCAGATTTGTTTTTGATAGAACCAATACTTCCTTTGATGGATTTTACAATCGTTGGAATGGTTTTAAACAAAGTGATAATACCACCTGCCGCTACAGCGCCTGCTCCTATCTGGCGAATAAAAGCATAGTAGATTGCTGTCGGGTAATCATTAAATGTGTGAGTGGCTGCATTCCATTCACCTTTGCCTCCATCCTTGGCAACGTCAGCCAGGTATCCAAGCTTATGTAATTGACTAGCTATTGTATCTGCTGGAACAATCGACGATAAAAGTGGTATCAGAACAAGCCAGCTTAACACGCCGCCCGCTACCAATACGCCTGCAATCCGTGGCCCAATGATATAGCCAACACCCATATATTCTGGTGTAATTTCCCCACTGATCTTGCCTGAAGGAAAAAATTTGTTCGCCTGTTGGGTTGCATAAAAAGGTACTTCTGCTATCACATGTAATATCTTTTGAAGAGTTGCATAAGCGAAGGCCACACCTAATCCCCAAAAAGCAGTCTTGGCAAAATCACCACCTTTTTCGCCCGCTTTTAATACGTCCCCGCATGCAGTGCCTTCGGGATAGGGTAGAACAGCATGTTCATTTACGATCAATGCTTTTCTTAGCGGAACCATCAGTAAGGTCCCAAGCATTCCACCTACTATTGCCAATATCAATATGGTGAGGTAATTAAAATAGGCGGCACTATCCGGTGAAGAAAGAAACAGGAACCCCGGCAATGTAAATGAAACACCCGCAGCAATACTTTCACCGGCACTACCGGTAGTTTGTATAATATTATTTTCGAGGATTGTTGTTTTAAAATACTTCCGTCCAAGGGTGATCGCAATAACAGCAATGGGTATCGAAGCAGAAACGGTAAGCCCCGCCTTTAAAGCAAGATAAACGGTGGCTGCTCCGAAGATGACACCAAAAAGGCTACCTAATAAAATAGATTTCACCGTTAACTCTTTCATGATCGTTTGCGGTGACACGAAGGGCTGAAATATTCTTTTCTCAGTCATAAACTGTGATTTGATTAAAAATTTCTATTAGACACTGACCTATGATAACGGAGATTTATGCTCTTAACTATTGATGATATTACTATTCATCTAAGTGCATCATTTTTTTTAATTTCCCGGATAACACAACTAAGATGATACCAGCCAGGCCCGCCATAACTACGAAAAGCATGAAAAAATCATAAAGGTTTGTCATCTGGTAACCGAGGAATGAAGTTGGTTTTCCGTCGCCGGGATAAAGCGAACTTAGAACACCTGCCAGTTTATTGCCGCCCGCATTTCCCAGGAACCATACGGCCATCAGCAACGATGCGAAACGCAGCGGAGATAATTTATTAAACAAAGACAATCCTATCGGCGACAGGCATAACTCACCCAGGGTGTGAAGCAAGTACATACCTGTTAGCCAGATAATGCTTACTTTTTTATCCACTTGTATATCTTTTACACCAAAGGCAATCCAGAGATATCCTACTGCCAGTAAGAGTAGTCCCAGCCCCATTTTGGTTGGAGTAGAAGGCTGTTTCTTTCCCATCTTGAGCCATATCCATGCTAATATTGGAGCAAATAGGATTATGAAAGCAGAATTAAATGATTGAAAATAACTCGATGGCATCGAATACCCGGACCAGAGGTCAAGATTCGTTTGGCGGTCTGCAAACAATACCAGCGATGCACCGGTTTGTTCGTATGCTCCCCAAAAGAATACAACGAAAATAGCGATGATGATCATGACCCATATCCGTTCCTTTTCAGGTGCGGTGAGGTTCTTGTCAGAGAAGATAAGTATGATGATGAAAATAAAACTTCCGGAAAGTAGGTAAAACAAGTAACTCCATCTTGTATCAAGGTCCATGGCACCGATCATTATTGCGGCAAAAAGCAACATACCAAAAATAATAAAAACAGGGTTGAGCCAGGCCTTTGAAAAAGGTGCAGGTTGGTGACCAAGCTTGGTAGGATCATTGACAGGTGTATGTTGTGGCGTTTCGCCCAATATTCTCCCATCAGGAGACTTCACATATTTATTATGATATAGTCTTTGTACGACGAGGCTCAATAACATGGCGATACAGCCAACCAGGAAAGCCCATTTAAAGTCGCCTGGGTTACCAGTTTGTCCAACTAATCCACAAATAATTGGCCCCAGCATTCCACCCAGGTTTATGCCCATGTAAAATATTGTATACGCAGCATCCTTCCTGTTATCGCCCTCAGGGTATAGCTGTCCGACGAGTGATGATATATTGGGCTTAAAAAAGCCATTGCCTGCAATCATGAAACCCAGGCCGGAGTAAAAAAGTACCTGGGATAGCCCCGGAGAAGAATCATAAACAGAACCACAGCAAAACAGGATCAGTTCACCCAGCGCCATTACCAGGCCACCAACAAAAATGGATCGCTTATTTCCCCAAAATCTATCCGCAATATACCCGCCTAATAACGGGGAGAGATAGATGAAACCGATATAGCTACCGTAGAGATTAGAAGAGTAATAGTCGTCGAAGAAAAGGGCCTTGGTCATAAAAAGCATCAGCATTGCCCTCATTCCGTAGAAGTTGAACCTTTCCCACATCTCCGTTGCGAACAATACATATAAGCCTTTTGGGTGTTTGTTTTTACTATGCTGGTCGTCCATAAATGGTTTTTATTACTGGAAATATCGTTACATCCTCAAAGTAGGGAATTTATACATACTAATTTGAAACCGATGATTTCTAATTTTATAAAAAATTGAAAATAAATTTGTAGCCGTTTATAAAATTATTGTGGTAAACTGTCGTACTAACTTTAATTTCGTTTTTTTAACCTCATTTACCTTATAACCCCTTACTTCATTCATGAATATTCTTTTAATTGGCGGTGGTGGCCGTGAACATGCGTTGGCATGGAAAATACGGCAGAGCAATTTATGCGATCAATTATATATTGCTCCGGGCAACGCCGGGACCGCAGAACTTGGGACCAATCTCGCCCTTTCTGCAACAGATTTCGCCGGCCTTGCATCGTTTTGCCTGGCTACCAAAATTGAGATGGTGGTAGTAGGTCCCGAAGAGCCGCTCGTTAAAGGCATTTACGATTTTATTAAGAGCGATCCTGCAACAACACATATCAAAGTGATTGGGCCTTCGAAAGAAGCAGCAAGGCTTGAAGGCAGTAAAGCCTACGCAAAAGCATTTATGCAGCGTCATAATATCCCAACCGCAGACTATCAAGAATTCGATGCGTCCAGTTTCGAAGAAGGTATTCAATATATACGCAATCATGCGTTGCCGATCGTATTGAAAGCCGATGGGTTGGCGGCTGGCAAAGGAGTAGTGATCTGTCGCAATCATATTGAAGCCCTTGCAGAGTTTGAACTAATGATCCAGCAGGCTAAATTTGGCCAAGCAGGAGAGCGGGTGGTTATAGAGCAATTCCTTGATGGTATTGAATTAAGCATGTTTGTGTTAACGGATGGAAAAGGATATGTGTTGCTGCCCGAAGCAAAGGATTATAAACAGATCGGGATTGGAAATACCGGTCCAAATACTGGCGGTATGGGTGCTGTAAGCCCTGTGCCTTTTGTAACCGAGGAGTATATTGAAAAAGTAAAAGCCTTAATCATTGAACCTACCATTAATGGTTTGATCTCGGAGAAACTCGAATACAGGGGAGTGGTTTTTATAGGGCTTATAAATGTAGATGACGAGCCATTTGTAATAGAATATAATTGCAGGTTTGGCGATCCTGAAACAGAGACAATAATTCCACGAATTGAAAATGACCTGGTGGAAGTGCTGGCTGCCGTTGCAGACCAAAGACTGCATGAAATTACAATTAAAACAAGCCCTCTTGCATCGGTAACGGTAGTTGCGGTTAGTGGCGGTTACCCCAATGATCATGAAACGGGTAAAGAAATACAGGGCCTTAAAGAAGCAGAACTGGAGGGGACGATCATTTTTCATTCGGGTACAAAAGAAGAAAACGGGAAAGTAGTTTCAAATGGCGGAAGAGTATTGGCTATAACTTCTTTTGGCGATACTATTAATGATGCGGCGTTGCAATCGAACTATATGCTGGAACAGGTTTTTTTCGAAGGAATTTATTTCAGAGATGATATCGGATTTGAATTCCGGTAATATTTCATAATAAATATTGATTGCGACCGTTTTACATAGTTTGAATCATCGACAATTGTTTGGCTGGTTAATATCTCCACAGATAAAATTTTAAGGAAGTCCGCCTACTAAAAGAACGGGTTTGGTCATCCGCAAAATGTTGAAAAATAAAGAGTTTGCCGTTGTTAATTCGAATATTTTACATCAACTTTGCCCAATTATTTACATTCGGTTTTTCACTATATAATTATGGGTCTCTTTAATTTTTTTACACAGGAAATTGCGATGGATTTAGGCACGGCAAACACCCTGATAATTTTTAACGATGAAGTAGTAGTGAACGAACCTTCCATTGTTGCCTTAGACAGAAATAATCCGAAGAATATATTGGCGGTGGGTAAGAAAGCATTGATGATGCACGAAAAAACCCACGAAAGCATCCGCACGGTGAGACCGCTTAAAGACGGTGTAATTGCCGATTTTAATGCTGCCGAGCTAATGATCAGGGAAATGATTAAAATGATCTATCCCAAAAAACCGCTGTTTGCTCCGAGTTGGAGGATGATGATCTGTATCCCAAGCAGTATTACAGAAGTGGAAAAACGTGCCGTAAGAGACAGTGCAGAACAGGCTGGCGCTAAAGAAGTGTACCTGATTCATGAGCCAATGGCTGCGGCCCTCGGTATTGGTATTGATGTAGAAGAACCGGTTGGTAATATGATCATTGATATTGGCGGAGGCACAACGGGCATCACGGTAATTGCCCTCGCAGGAATTGTTTGCGACCAGAGTATACGTATTGCCGGAGATGAATTTACAGCAGATATTATGGAGGCGCTTCGCCGTTATCATAGTTTGTTGATTGGAGAGCGTACCGCAGAGCAGATTAAAATACAGGTAGGTTCGGCAATGAAAGACCTGGACAATCCGCCGGATGATATTCCGGTAAACGGGCGTGATCTTGTAACCGGTATACCTAAACAGGTATTTGTAAGCTACCAGGAAGTGGCCGAAGCATTAGACAAAAGCATTTTTAAAATTGAAGAAGCTATTTTAAAGGCACTGGAAACAACACCTCCGGAACTGGCTGGCGATATTTACCGCCGTGGCCTGTATCTAACTGGTGGCGGTTCTTTGCTCAGGGGGCTCGATAAAAGAATAGCAGCTAAAATAAAATTACCTGTGCATGTAGCAGATGATCCGCTGAAAAGCGTAGTGAGAGGTACAGGCATTGCCCTAAAAAACTATGACAAGTATCCTTTTGTAATGCGATAGCATTGGTGACGGGTTAAGATAAAGTTCTTTCTTGTATGAAGACTTCCCCATATTTTATCAATTCAGGTTTCTCCCCCTGGAGAAGGTTAGGAGGAGCAAAGTATGCGTAACATTTTTCTATTCATCCGCAGGTATTTCAATTTCCTTTTCTTACTGGTATTGCAGGGCTTTTGCATATACCTTATTGTACATTATAACAGATACCACAACGCGGTGGCTTCCGGTTTTATGAACGAAGTGACCGGCAAAGTGAATACCCAATACAATAAGATCGACTATTATTTTGCGCTCAAGAAAACAAACGAGCAATTGGCCAGGGATAATGAGCGATTAAGAAATCTTTTAAAACAAGATTTTGAAAGCCCTGATACTACTACGAAAATAGTTATAGATTCTATTCCTTACGACACATTGGGTAACAAACGCAAATGGCTGTATAAAACGGCCAAAGTAGTTTCCAACTCGGTATCAGGCCCCAACAATTTTATAGTATTAGGCCGGGGCGCCGCACAACAATTAAAAAAAGATGAGGGTGTTGTTGATGCCAATAATGGTGTGGTTGGAATTGTGACGGATGTGAGCGCCAACTTTGCGGTGGTGATGAGCATGCTGCACAAAGACAGTAGAATAAGTGCAAAATTAAAGAATAGCGGAGATGAAGGACAGGTAATATGGGATGGCAAAGATCCCAACCACCTTACCTTAAGTGAGATACGTAAAAGCGTAAAAGTTACCAAAGGCGATACAGTGATCACAAGTGGCTTTACCCCCACCTTTCCTTATGGTCTGATGATCGGCACCGTTGAAGAAATCAGGAGTGATAAAAGCACGAACAATTTTATCATCAGAATAAAATCAACCGCAAATTTTTATAACCTTCAGTATGTTTATTCTATTGAAAATTTTCAAAAGGATGAGATCAAACAGTTACTAAAAAATGCGAATAATAAAATCAATAATTAACCATTTTACAGGTACAAGATGAGTAAGTTGGTAAAAAATATTGTGCGGTTTATGTTACTGATACTGGTACAGGTTTTCGTCCTGGACCGGATACACCTGCATCACCTGGCCACGCCATATATTTATTTTCTTTTTATTTTGTGGATGCCTTTTCAATTAAGCCGCTCGGCACAAATGCTGATAGCTTTTGCGTTAGGTTTTACCTTGGACAGCTTTCGGCACAACCCTGGTTTTCATGCAGCAGCTTGTGTGCTCATCGCCTATGTCCGCCCATTTCTCATCAACTTACTGATACCGCAGGAAGGAGCAGATAACAATTACGAAGAACCTTCAGCAAAAAGTATGGGTGGCTTTCTGCCCTATTTGATTTATGCGGGGGTACTTACTTTTATACATCATGCATGGTTGTTTTTTCTTGAAGCGATGCAGTTTGGAAACTTCCTCTATTTTATCTTAAAAACATTACTCTCTACTGCTATCAGCTTATTACTTATTATAGTTGCTGAACTATTATTTTCCCGCAAACAGCAGTTTAGAACAAACACCGTTTAATATTTATTTCGCAGTTTATATCAGTGAGAGGTAATAGCAATATGACGCATCGATTTGTGAATGGTGAACGATCAAGGTGAAAATTGACAATTCACCATTGCCAATTCACGCCATAATTGAACTGTTGATAATGTTATGATCTAAATTTGTGTTTTTTATAATCAACTATTTTATTTATGCGTGGGTTTGTAATATGCTATTTCAAAATAGTTGATGTTTGGAGTTACTGTTTTCAATCGCGTAAATACATCTAACCACATATAAACAAATCATAAATTACATTGTCAGTTTTTAATCAGTCCCGAAAGAATGTGATACTGCTGGTGTTTGCAGGGATATTTTTTGTCATCATATTGCAGCTAGCAAATCTGCAGATATTTTCTTCAAAATATAAAATAATGGCGGATGACCAGGGTAGGTTCCGCAAGGTGATTTATCCTGATCGTGGTATTGTTTACGATAGAACCCGCAAACCCATCCTGCAAAATACCACCATCTACGACCTGATGGTGGTGCCTAACAAGGTAAGGGGGGTAGATACGGCTTCTTTGTGCAGGATACTGGGGATTGATACCGCCACTTTCAACAAGAAAATTGTAGAGTTTATAATAAAAAACGGAAGAAGCAGGCCATCTGTATTTGATGCCCTTTTAAGTAACGAAAAGATGGCGATGTTAAATGAGGCCATGTACAAATTTGTCCCAGGGTTTTACCTGCAGGAGCGGCCCGTCAGAAGTTATCCTGTTGACGCTGCCGGTAACATTCTTGGTTATTTATCAGAAGTGGATTCTAATTTTTTAAAGAGCCATAAAAATGAAGGTTACCAAATAGGCGACTATGCCGGTAAAACAGGAATGGAACGAACTTATGAAAGGGTATTAATGGGACAGCGTGGCATTGAATATTGGCAACGGGATAATAAAAACCGTTTAACCGAGCGGTTAGAAAAAGGAAGGTTTGATACTGCGGCAATAGCTGGCGAAAATGTGTATACATCATTGGATATTGAACTACAGGCTTTGGGCGAAAAACTGATGGAAAATAAATTAGGTTCCATTGTGGCCATCGATCCAAAAACAGGAGGCATTTTATGTATGGTAAGCAGCCCCACCTACAAACCAAAGTTCTTAACCGGATCTGAGCGTAAAAAACACATTGCCGAATTATTATTGAACCCGGCCCTGCCGCTCCTGAACCGCACCGTGGGGGCCACTTATTCGCCGGGATCTACTTTTAAAACCCTGCAGGCGCTTATCGGATTACATGAAGGCGTCATTGAAACAAATACAAGATTTTCCTGCTCCGGCGCTTTTTACGGATGTGGTGGTGCACATCCTATGCGCTGCCTTGATTTTGGCACTTTTGATCTTCGCAGCGCTATCACTGTATCGGACAATACTTATTTCGCCAATGTGATGCAGCGGGTGATCAACAATCCCAAATATCCTACTGTTGATAGCAGCCTTGGGGTATGGGACAGGTACATGTATGCTTTTGGCCTTGGCCACAAGCTCGGGGTTGATGTTCCGTATGAAAAAAGGGGGAATATTCCCACACCAGCACAATACAACAAAGTATATGGCGCCGGTCATTGGAACTACTGCACCTTCAGGTCGGTAAGCATTGGCCAGGGTGAAGTGGATGTAACCCCGATACAGGTGGCCAACGAAATGGCTTATATTGCTAACAAGGGCTGGTATAAAATACCACACCTGGTAGATTCAATTGAAAATGGCGACAAGTTCGGCCTCCTATCTAAATTTCAGGAAAGGCATAGTACTGTT
>JBDSAP010000200.1:0-31968 GCA_039922055.1 Ferruginibacter sp. | reverse complement strand
ATACAAGGCTTGAAAGCGCTTCAATGAAGGTGAGCGCTTTTATTATCGTGCTCGCGGTTACCATCATTTGCCTGGGAATCTTTCTTTCAATTTATATGGCCAGTGTAATTATCAGCCCGATAAGAATGATCAGGCACATGGTAAATGACCTGGGTAAAGGAATCATTCGCAAAGTAGATTATCGCACTAGTAAAAATGAAATTGGAGAGATGGTAAGCTCCGTTAACAACCTGTCTGAAAAATTGCAGGCTACGGCCACCTTTGCAGGCGAAGTTGGAAACAGGAATTTCGATACGCACTTTGAGCCTTTGAGTGCCTCAGACACATTAGGCAAGGCGCTGATCAGCATGAGGGATAATTTAAAACAGAGCGATGAAAGCCTCAACGAGGCACAGCATATTGCTCACCTGGGAAGTTGGGAATGGGATGTGAAAAATGATCACATGATCGGGTCTGATGAGTTATACAAAATATTGGAAACCCCCAAAGTAATGCTCACTCCGAACTTTGACGAATTTTTTAAACTGATCCATCCTGAAGACAGGGATACAGTTGAAAAGATTGTCGCCGGTTATCTTGCAGACAAACTTCCTTTTCAGTATGAATGCAGGTTGGTCATCAATAACGGAAAAATAAAAGTGGTATTTGTACACGGGAAAGCAATACTGGATGCTGAAGGACAGGTAATAAAATTCACCGGCGTTTTACAGGATATTAGCGAGCGTAAACAAGGTGAAGAAAAGCTTGCGACAGAGCGCAAATTGCTCCAGATCATGATCGAAAATATTCCGGACCAGATCTATTTAAAAGATAATGAAAGCCGCTTCCTGCTTTGTAATATGCCTGTCGCAAAAAATGCCGGATGCGAATCTCAGTCAGACATGATTGGTAAAACCGATTTTGATTTTATCCCTGAAGAAATAGCCAGGGAATATTTTGCAGACGAGCAAGCCCTTATCAAATCCGGGACGCCTATTATTAACAAGGAACAGCATTCGATCAACAAATTAACAGGTGAACCACAGTGGAGCCTTAGCACAAAAGTTCCGCTAAAAGATTATACAGGTAAAAAAATAGGATTGATCTGCATTAACCGCGACATCACCCAGCGAAAAATATCAGAAAAGAAAATTGAGGATGTGAACAGGGAGCTAAGTATATTATTTAATTCTATTGATGAAGTATTTTTTTCGGTGGATATGGTTAACCTAAAGGTGATACAGATATCTGAAACCTGTGAAAAACTATACGGATATAAAGCCGAAGATTTTATGTCGGATTACCTGTTGTGGCCGCAAATAGTTCATCCGGAGGATAGGTCTTTAACGGACGGTGAAAATGAAATAATACATCGTGGCGAACAGGTTATTAGCCAGCACCGTATTATTCGTAAAGACAACGTTGTTCGTTGGGTGGAAAAGAAAGTTACACCCACACTCGATGCTGATGGAAATCTTATAAGGGTAGATGGAGTAACAAGCGATATTACCGAACGCAAGAAGGCTGAGTACGAACTTCAAAGCAGCGAAGAAAGATATCGCCAGATTGTTGAAACTGCACAGGAAGGTATCTGGATGATCGATGAAAATACCAACACGACTTTTGTCAATAAAAAATGGGCGATATGTTTGGGTATACGGTGGATGAGATGATGGGAAAGAAGATCAGTTATTTTATGGATGAAGAAGGAATTAAAGTAGCGGCAGCTCAGTTAGAAAATGGTAAGTCGGGCGAAAGCCAGATACTTGATTCAAGATTTATTACAAAAACCGGGAAGGTAGTATGGACCCGTATGTCAACCAATCCCATTTTTGATGATGCGGGAATTTATAAAGGCGCACTCGCAATGGTTATAGATATTACCAAACGCAGGCATGATGAAGAACTGCTGCGTAATTCCGAGGCCTTCCTGGAAATAAAAAATAAGGAGCTGGAATTGAAAAACCAGGAACTGGAACAATTCGCGTATGTAGCATCGCATGATCTGCAGGAGCCGCTGCGTACCACCTCCAGCTTTGTCGACCTGCTTCAAAAACAATACAGCGGAAAGCTGGATGAAAAGGCAAATAAGTACCTTACTTTCATCACTCAGTCTTCTGATAGAATGAAAGTGCTGATCAAAGACCTGCTTGATTATTCACGTATAGGAAGAAAAAAAGAGTTGGAGCAGATTGACTGTAACATCATGTTGAGCCAGGTGGTTGAAGATCTCCATAAATTGATTACGGATGAAAATGCAGTAATAACTTCCGGTCCCTTGCCTGTTATCCAGGGTTACTCTACTGAGATTCACCAGCTCTTTCAAAACCTGCTGATGAACGCTATAAAATTCAGAAAAAAGGATGTTACACCAAGAATAGAAATTTCAGCAATACAAAATAAAGTTTGTTGGGAGTTTGCCGTTAAAGACAATGGCATTGGAATAGATGAAAAACATAACGACCGGATATTTATCATTTTTCAGCGGTTGCATAACAGGACTGAATACCAGGGTTCCGGCATTGGGTTGTCGCATTGTAAAAAGATAGTGGAATTGCATGGCGGAAAAATCTGGGTGAAATCCACCCCTGGCAATGGAAGTACATTTAAATTTTCCATTTCCTCCAAACAGGAAGGGCACGTCCCACTAAATGCGGATGCGAACGGAAGCGGTAAAAACGGAAAGGCGATAAAATATAATCATGTCTATTGACGTAGATAAATGACTACGTAAAATTGATCCTATATGAAAATCTTGCAAAAGAAATACACGGCAGTGGCAGGCTGGAAAATAACAGGAGCGATGATTTTGATCCCGCTGTGTGTAACCTTGTTTTAGTATTTCCAGCACCGGATTCTTGCTGATGCAATGGCATTGGGATAGTGGAAATGCACAACAATAGAATATTTATCATTTTTCAGCGTTTGCATAATAGGGGGTAATATAACGGTTCCGGGATCGGGCTTTCGCATTGTAAAAAATAGTGGAGCTGCACGGCGGAAAGATATGGATTCAATCTGAACCTGGTAACGGAAGCGATTTTAAATTTACCCTTGCCCAACAATCAAAATAAACCCAAACAAAAACGACCACATCCTATGAAACAGAAATTGAACTGTGTGCTCCTTATTGATGATGACGAACCTACCAACTTCATAAGCAGCCTGCTGCTGGAAGAAAGAAATTGTGCCGAACAAATAAAAATTGCTGAAAGCGGCCAAAAGGCATTGAATTATCTCACCAACGCCGAAAGGATTCCGCCTGACTCAGAAAGATTTCCCTGCCCGGATATCATATTTCTGGACATAAATATGCCCGCCATGAATGGCTGGGAATTCCTCGATAATTACAGAAAATTGGAACATACGCAGCGTGGAAAAGTAATTATCATTATGCTGACTACTTCGCTCAATCCCGATGATAAAATAAGGGCGCAGAACATACCGGAAATTTCGGGCTTTGAAAATAAGCCGCTGACAGGAGAAATGATTGACCGGGTATTAGACAAGTTCTTTATCCCGCAGTTTAAACAACCTGTCGGGGTGCCTGTGTATTGATTACCAAATATGTCTGAAACACGGATTGATTGGATTAACTGATTACACAGATTTACGTATGCCAGCAGAATTTAAATATAAAGACATTACTGAGAAAATCATCGTCTGATCACGGATTCAATTGGAGTTTTCAGTTTGTTCAAATATTCGTTACAACATTATCAATTATCAATTACTGAATTATCAATTATCCATTAATGTGATGAAAGCTTTGCGCTATATTTTTTTGTTTTTCCTGCAGGCATTATCGGTTTTGGCATTTCCCCAAAATCATAATATCCGGTTCGAACATATAGGTACCAGCCTTGGTTTATCACAAAGCAATATCATGAGCATACTGCAGGATAGCAGGGGTTTCATGTGGTTTGGCACAAGGGACGGTCTCAATAAATATGATGGTTATAAGTTTACAGTTTATAAATATGACGCCGCTGATTCCAACAGTCTTAGCCAGAATACCATCCAGGACATTGCAGAAGACCATGATGGTAATTTATGGATAGCGACCTGGGGTGGCGGCATCAATATGTTTGACAGGGGGAAAGAAGTTTTTGTACATCATTTTCCCGCGATTAAAGCACCGAAGATAATCGGTTCCAAACTTATCAATTCCCTCTTATTTGACAGTGATGGAAACATGTGGATTGGAACGGAAGGGCAGGGCCTGCAGATGTATAGCAAGAAAACTAAAAAATTTACAGCCTATATACAAAATGATAATGACCCTGGTTCGATCAGCAGCGATGTAGTAAGAGATGTTGTGGAAGATAAAATGCACAATATGTGGGTTGTAACGGCCAACACCGGCTTAACCATGTTTGACAGGAAAACGAAAAAATTCAGCAACTTTCGTCACAATAATAAAGATAGCAGTTCATTATCTTCTGATGACATCATAACACTTTTTATCGATAGTCATCAAAAGCTCTGGATTGGTACCCGTGGTGGCGGACTTGACCTATTTGACGCTGCAAAGAAACAATTTCAGCATTTCAAAGCCAATCCTGGAGATCCCAACAGGCTACAGTCAAATGTAATAAAAGCAATTACGGAGGATGACCAGGGTAACTTGTGGATTGGCACAGAAAATGGCGGCCTGGCAATTCTTAATATCGAAACAAAAACGATCAGTAACTATTTGCAGGATGATGCTGACAACCTCGGCATCAACAATAATTCTATCTGGTCGGTGTATAAAGACAACAAAGGAAACATGTGGGTGGGGACATTTAGCGGAGGCATCAATTTTGTAAACCGCGATGCCAATAAGTTTACTCATTACCGGCACCAGTCTTCACCAACCAGTTTAAGTAACAACAGTGTTTTATCAATATTAGAAGACTCCAAAAAGAATTTGTGGATTGGCACAGATGGGGGAGGTCTCGAGCTGTTTGATAAAGAAAGAGGAACCTTTAAGCATTACAAGCATGAAGAAGGCAACCCGAAGAGTATATGCGGGAATTATGTTTTAAATATTTTTGAAGATAGCCGGGGAGATATTTGGATTGGCACATGGGGGAGCGGGGTAACTGTTTTTAATAAAGAAAAAAATACCTACCGGCATTTTAAATTTGATGCCGCTAATCTTAAAGGGATAGGTGGCAACAATGCATGGACCATTAATGAAGATGCCGATAAAAATATATGGATAGGGTTATATAGCTCCAGCGCCGCCGCTGACATGTACGACCGGAAAACCAACACATTCACTCATTATGCCGAGGATCCGAAAAACCACGCAGCCATCAGCAATAACACCATCAACACAATCATGTCAGATAGCAGGGGAAATCTTTGGGTGGGCACAAACGGAGGTGGTTTAGACCTTTTCGAAAAGGAAACGAAAACTTTCAAACACTTTAACAGTGAAGCTAAGAACGGAATCAGTAACAACGAAATATATTGTTTAAAAGAGGACAATGATGGTAACTTATGGATAGGTACCCACAGGGGCCTGAACAGAATGGATAAAAACACAGGCGCTATCACAAAATATTATTTAAGCGATGGCTTGCCGAGCAATACCATTTCAGGGATATTGGTAGATGAAAAAGGCAATCTCTGGATCAGCACCTTCAATGGAATATCCAGGTTTGATCCCACCTCAAAAACCTTTAGGAATTTCGGAGTAAACGACGGGTTGCAATCCAATGAGTTTAAGATGAATTCGTGTTATAAAACCAGTACCGGTAAAATGTACTTTGGCGGTATCAATGGCTTTAACGGATTCCATCCTGATAGCGTCATGGACTACCAATATGAGCCATCACTGGTTTTTACAGACTTTCAGTTGTTTAATAAACAAGTACCCATCAGCAGCAGTGAGAAAGATATTTCTCCGTTAAATAAAAATATAACAGATACCAAAGAGATCACATTGGCTTACAGTCAGTCTGTAATTTCATTTGAATTTGCCTCTTTGAATTATACGGTAGATCAAAAAAAATTGTACTCCTATAAACTGGAAAATTTTGATAAAGACTGGAACAATATCGACAAACGCCATAGCGCTACTTATACCAATTTAGATCCGGGTGTCTATATTTTAAAACTTCGTGGATTAAATAATGAAGGTAATTGGTCAACAAAAATAACGGAACTTAAAATTACGATTACTCCTCCCTTCTGGCTCACATGGTGGTTTAAAATATTAGCAGCAGCAACCATAGTTGGCGGCGCCATTGGTTTCTACAGGTTTCGTATAAATATTATCAAGGCACAAAAAGCTAAACTACAGCAACAGGTTCACCTGCAAACAAGGCAGTTGGTACAATCAGCCGAAGAAGAGCATAAGGCCAGGGAAGAAGCAGAAAGAGCACGCTACGATGCAGAGAATGCAAATAAAGAATTGGAAAGAAAAAACAGTGAACTGGAGCAGTTTGCATACGTTGCTTCACATGACCTCCAGGAGCCGCTGCGTACTACATCAAGCTTTGTTACCATACTTAAAGATCAATACGCCGGGCAACTCGATGAGAAAGCCGACAAATATTTTACCTACATTTTGCAGGCCTCGGACCGCATGAAAGTTTTAATAAAGGACCTGCTTGATTATTCACGTATCGGAACTAAAAAAGAATTAGTGCAGGTGGACTGCAATAAAATTCTACAGGAGGTACTGGATGACCTTGGTGTGGCGATAGGCGAAGCCAATGCAGCAATCACTTATGATTCATTACCTGTAGTGAGTGGTTTCCCTACAGAGATCAAACAGCTTTTTCAAAACCTCGTTACAAACGCTATTAAGTTCAGAAAAAAAGATACGCGGCCTCATGTAAGCGTATCCGCAAAAAAAATAGAAGGTTATTGGGAATTTTCATTTAAAGACAATGGCATTGGTATCGATGAAAAGTATAGTGAGAAGATATTTGTTATTTTTCAGCGGCTGCATACCCGCACAGAATATGAAGGTTCCGGAATAGGGTTATCTCATTGCAAAAAAATCGTTGAATTGCATCATGGCAAAATCTGGTTAACCTCTGTACCTGGCGAGGGCGCCACTTTTTATTTTACATTGCCCCAGGCACTTAAATCATTAAAAAAAATACCGAATAACGAAATAAGTTTTCAATCATATTCACACTGATGATAACAATAAATGCGAAATATCCACAACTTAAATTAACCCGGCTCACTTGAAACGAGGGCGCACCAATATTATAAGGAAGTTACGTTATGTCCCGTTTCTTGTACAGGTCATATTATGTCATTTTGCATTTGCGCAGAAGCAGCGTGTACAGTTTGCGCACCTGGAAGCAAACCGCGGCCTTTCGCATGTAGACGTATTGAACGTTGCACAGGATCGATATGGTTTTATGTGGTTTGCCACGGCCAACGGACTCAATAAGTATGATGGTAATAAGTTTACCGTTTATAAATATGACATAGCGAAAAGCAACAGTATCGCAAGTAATTATGTGATGGGTTTGATAGCAGATGCGGAAGGAGATCTTTGGGTAGGTAGTGCGGCTGGTCTTCAAAAATTTGACAGACATAAAGAAAAGTTTATTAATTATAAATTCCCTGTAAAGAATTTGCCCGATGCTTCAGACACTGGCGTTTTCGTTATAACGGAAGACCGCGATCACAATTTATGGATCGGATCAGAAGCCAATGGATTGTACTTTTTCGATAAAAAGAACAACCGGTTTATACACTACCAGTTTGATGCAAAAGATAATAGCAGTCTCAGTAATAATTCCGTTAGAAGTATTTTTGAGGACAGCGAACATAATTTCTGGATTGGCACATCAAATGGTTTAAACCTGTTTGATAGACAGCGCCACAGTTTCACCCGTTTTAAACATGATGAAAAAGATAAGGGATCGCTTGGCCATAATATGGTGAATGCAATTGGCGAAGATAGCCGGCATCGCCTGTGGGTTGGCACGTATGGAGGAGGTCTTGACCGCTACAAAAAAGATGCAGGAACATTCACCCATTATAAAAATAATCCCGGCAGCAAAAATAGTTTGATCAATGATAAGGTAACTGTGATTACCGCTGACAGCCAGGGCAATCTTTGGGTAGGGACAGAAAATGACGGCCTAAGCATTCTTGATCCGCTCACAGAAAAATTTAATAATTACCTGCATGATGATTTCGATGTTCGTAGCCTTACTGATAATTCTTTTAACTCAATTTACAAAGATAGCCACGATAATATGTGGGTTGGCACCTTTGCCGGGGGCGTAAATATCTGGAACAAAGATGGTGGCATGTTTACGCACTATAGACATCAACCGCTAAAAAACAGCCTTAGCAATAATAAGGTGTTGACTATTTACGAGGACAGAAAGGATAATTTATGGATCGGTACAGACGGTGGCGGACTAAACCTTTTTGACCGGCGTTCCGGTCTTTTTACTTTGTATAAACATGATCCTGCAAACCAAAATAGTATTTGCGGAAACAATGTGCTGGATGTATTGGAAGACAGCCAGGATAATTTATGGATCGCAAGTTGGGGCGATGGAATTTCCGTGTACAATCGGTCAACAAATACATACAAACATTTTAAAAATCAACCTTCTGAGCCGTCAGGCATTAGCACCAATTTTGTGCGGGTGCTCTTTGAGGATAGCGGTAAAAATATATGGATAGGAACATCTGGTGGGGGACTGGAAATGTTTGATCCAAAAACAAATTCTTTTATTCATTACCGGCACAATAATGCAGACAGTACTACTATAAACAGCAACTATATTCTATGCATGTTTGAAGATAGCAAAGGAACTGTTTGGGTTGGAACAAGCGGCGGGCTGAATCGCTTTAATAAAAAAGACAAGATATTTACTCATGTCGCACATGCGGTCAATGTATTTAGCATTCACGAAAGCAAGGACGGAAATTTATGGTTCGGGAATGAAGCAGGCATCTTTCGTCTTGATCAGCATAATAATAAGATACTCAACTACACTACAAAAGATGGACTCGCAGATAACAGTGTTTCAGGCATACTGGAAGATACCAAAGGCAATTTATGGCTAAGCACGGTCAATGGATTATCCTACTTCAATGTTTCAACAAAAAGGTTCAAGAATTTTAGCGTGGAAGATGGCTTGCAAGGCAATCATTTCAATGAAAATGCCTATTGTAAAAGCCGGAATGGCAAAATGTATTTTGGAGGCGTTAATGGGTTTAATGAGTTTTCACCCGAGGGTATCAAACAAAACAATTTCGATCTGCCGCTTGTTCTCACGGGTTTCCAGGTATTCAATAAAGAAGCCTCCATAGCCGTTGATGCAAATGATCCATCGCCATTGAAGCAGCATATTTCGCTCACAAAAGAAATAGACCTCCCCTATAGCAGTTCGGTAATATCATTTGAATTTGCCTCGCTTAATTATACTGCTTCGCAAAAAAAACAATATGCCTATATGCTGGAAGGATTTGATAAAAGCTGGAATTATGTTGGCAGCAAAAACAATGCGACCTATACAAATCTCGATCCAGACAGGTATGTTTTTAAAGTAAAGACAACCGATAATAATGGGAATTGGTCGGAGCATACAATTGCACTCCGGCTTACTATTACGCCGCCGTTTTGGCTAACCTGGTGGTTCAAAACACTGTTCATCGTTTTTGTATTGGGAACTCTTGGAGTTGTGTATAGCATTCGCGTAAGCGTTATCCGCAAAAGAGAATTAGTCCTGAAGCGCCTTGTAGCAGAACGAACTTACCAACTGGCAGATGCTGTAGAAGAAGAAAAAAGAGCGCGGCAGGAAACAGACTATGCAAACCGGGAATTGGCCAAAAAAAATACGGAGCTCGAGCAGTTTGCCTATATCGCTTCACATGATCTGCAGGAGCCGCTGCGAACTACCTCCAGCTTTGTTGAATTGCTTAAAGATCAATATTCCGGGCAGATGGATGCAAAGGCTGATAAGTATATCAATTATATTTTACAGGCATCTGACAGGATGAAAGTTTTAATAAAAGACCTGCTTGATTATTCCCGTATTGGAAGTAAAAAAGAATTGCAAAAAGTTGATTGCAACGAGAAACTGGAAGAAGTACTTGCTGATCTTGGAACAGCAATATCTGAAGCAGGGGCAAAAATTACGTATACTGCTTTGCCGGTGGTAAGTGGATATTCTACGGAGATAAAACAGCTTTTTCAAAACCTTGTTACAAATGCAATTAAATTTAAAAAGCCTGGTACTATTCCTGAAGTAGATATTTCAGCACATAAAATAAATGGCGACTGGGAGTTTGCCTTTAAAGACAATGGTATTGGCATAGATGAAAAGCACAGCGAAAGAATATTTGTAATTTTTCAACGATTGCATACCAGGGCGGAGTATGAAGGATCGGGTATCGGCTTATCTCATTGCAAGAAAATAGTGGAATTGCACAATGGGAAAATCTGGATAAAATCCGTGCCCGGTAATGGTTGCACTTTTCATTTTACTATTCCAGCTTCGGCTGCTCCTGTTTCAGTAATCATTGCCCATAAGGAAATTCAACAAAACCGTATCACCTCATTATATCGATAAATATTTGTAAAAAACATTCTCTGTTGTGTAGAAGAAAATAATTGTAATGTATGATCCAGTCAGGCAGAAATAACGCGGAACAACTCTCTCCGGAAATGCTTTCAAAAAAGCTGATGGAGCAGAGTGCGCAGCTTAAAAAAGAAAACGAAGAACTTAGGAAAGCCCACAAGGAATTGAAAACTCTTTTTGAGAGTATTAATGAGGTTTTATATTCAGTAGATATGGTTTCCAATAAACTTTTGCAGGTGTCTGCCGCTTGCGAAAAAGTATACGGCTATACTGCCGCGGATTTTTTTGCTGATGGCAATCTCTGGCAAAATGTAATTCACCCTGATGACAAAGAAATTTCGCAGCAACAAGTGCAATTACTTAACCAGGGCAAACAAGTAGTTAATCAGTATCGGATTATTCATAAAGACAAAAGTGTACGCTGGATAGAAAATAAAATCACCTCCACACTTGATGAAAAGGGCCGGTTGATACGACTGGATGGTGTGACAAATGATATTACTGATCGCAAAATAGCGGAGAAAAAATTGGAAGAATCCGTTTCAATAATGGAGGCTACAATTGAATCAACTGCGGATGGCATTTTGGTTGCAGACCTCAATGGGAAAATAATCAAGTTCAATAAAAAATTTGTTGAATTATGGCATATTCCCGGGGAAATATTGGAAACGAAAGACGATAACAAAGCCATTAATTATGTATTAGACCAATTGGCTGATCCTGAGAAGTTTCTTTCCAAATTGAACGAATTGCAAAACAGGCCTAAAGAGGTAAGCTTCGATATACTTGAATTTAAGGATGGACGGATATTTGAAAGGTATTCTCAACCACAATTAATTTATGAAGAATGTGCGGGGCGGGTTTGGAGCTTTCGGGATATTACAAAAAGAAGAAACGATGGGGAAGCATTAAAAGAAAGTGAAAGTCAGCTTGCGCTGGCAACAAAGATTGCAAAGCTTGGGCATTGGGAATTTGATGCAATTAAAGGCTTGTTTACATTCAACGATCAATTTTACTCTTTATTTAAAACAACTGCTGAGAAAGTTGGTGGCTATATTATGGATCCTCAGCGCTATTCTGAACTTTTTGTATTTCCCGACGATAGGGATTTCGTAAATGGAGAAATGGTAAGAACAATGGGTGCACTTGAGATTGGCCCTAATAACAAATTAGAGCACAGAATTACATATGCAAACGGGGAAATCGGCTGGATATCGGTTAATTTTTTCCTGATTAAAAATGATGCAGGAGTTACCATCAAAACGTTTGGAGTAAACCAGGATATCACTGATCATAAAAAAGCTGAAGAGGCTTTACGGCTTGCACAGTTTACAATAGAAAATACTACACATGCAATCTATTGGATTAAATCGGATGGCAGTTTTCACATGGTGAACAATGCTGCTACACAAATGCTCGGATTTAGTTTTGAAGAATTGATGCAACTGAATGTACCCGGTATTGATCCGTTTTATAATAAAGAAGTATGGGATGGATTTTGGCAGGCTATAATGAATCAGAAATTCATGAGGCTAATTACAAAACATATCCGCAAAGACGGAACATTGATCGATGTGCAGATAGATACACACTATTTCAGGTTTGAAAACATGGAAATGAGTTGCGCATTCGTCTCTGATATTACCGAACGGAAATTGCATGAAGAATTGCTGCAAAAGTCAGAAGCTAATCTCGAGATAAAAAATAATCAACTCGAACTAAAAAATAAAGAACTGGAGCAATTTGCTTATGTAGCGTCGCATGATTTGCAGGAGCCGTTGCGTACCATTTCCAGTTTTGTCGAACTTATCCAAAAGCAATACAAGGGCAAGCTGGATATCAATGCGGACAAATACCTCAGCTTTATCGCCCAGTCTTCTGATAGAATGAAAGTGCTTATAAAAAATCTTCTTGATTATTCAAGGATAGGCGCTAAAAAAGAACTCGAACAGGTTGATTGTAACCAAATGATGCATGAAGTTTTGGCTGATCTTGGAGCTGCCATAAACGATGCAAACGCAGAGATACACCACAACAGATTGCCTGTGATCAGCGGTTACCCAACAGAGATAAAGCAGCTTTTTCAAAACCTTATTATCAATGCTGTCAAGTTTCAAAAAAAAGGAGTTGCACCACAAATAAAAATCTCTGCCCAAAGAACAAAAGATACATGGGAATTCTCTTTTCAGGATAATGGCATTGGTATTGAAAAACAACACCGCGAAAAAATATTCAATATATTTCAACGTTTACATACCAGGTCAGAGTACGCAGGTTCAGGTATCGGATTATCTCATTGTAAAAAAATTGTAGAGCTACACAATGGAAAAATTTGGGTGGAGTCAGTACCAAACGAAGGCAGTACTTTTAATTTTACCATTCAGGCGAATTAAGACTTAAAAATTTTTGTAAAATTGACAAACCCGGAGGTACTGGCTATAAAGGCAGATAATCTCAATCTTAAGATGTATCATAAATTCACTTTAGTTATAAAGAATTTCTGGAAAGCTTTTCCTGTGGTCATTCTATGCATATTTTCCTTTAACGGCTATCCTCAGAAACAGCAAATAAATTTCGAACATTTACAAACTAAAGGGCTTTCTCAGAACACAGTTTATTGCATACTCAAAGACCATTTTGGTTTTATGTGGTTCGGCACGCAAAGTGGTTTAAATAAATTTGATGGCTATAAATTTACTGTGTATACGCATAGAACGAACGACCCCCGTAGCATCGGTTCTAACAGTATAGTCTCTCTATGTGAAGATCGCGAAGGTCACTTATGGGTTACTACGGATCCTGGCGGCGTTAGTGAATATGATCCGCAAAGCGAATCATTTACTAATTACCAGCCAAAGCAAAACGATCCTTCTTCACTAAGTAGTAACCAGGCGAAAATAGTTTATGAAGACAGGGAAGGAAATATTTGGATCGGCACTTCCGGTGGGTTAAATCTCTTTAATAAAAAAACGAAAAAATTTACACGGTACATTACCAATCCTAAAAACATTGAGAGTTTAAGCAGCTCAGTTGTTCTTTCTATATATGAAGATAATAAAGGGAATTTGTGGGTGGGAACTGATAGTGGTTTAAACATGATGAATAAAAAAACAGGGAAATGTGTTAGATATGTTCATGATCTATCTGGAAAAAAAAATATTACAAACAACTTTGTGAACAAGATATTAGAAGACAGTTATGGTAATTTATGGCTGGGAACAAATACTGGCCTTGAACTATTTGATCGCAACAACAAAACGTTTACCCATTTCGGCAGCAGTTATACAAATAATAAGGGTAAAGACAACAGTGGCCTTATTAATGCTATAACCCAGGATGCAGGTTTTCTTTGGGTAGCAAGCAAAGCTTTATCATTGTTTGATATAAACAAGAAAAGTTATGTTGATTACATTGATCGGTCGCATACCGAAAGCGAAATAAAAGATTTTGAAATTTATTCTCTTTTTTTTGACAACAATAAAATCTTATGGGCAGGAACAAGCTCAGGCGGCATTTATCAATACGATAAAAACTTAGCAGAATTTTTTTCTTTTAGGTTGGGTCATAAAAATAGCAGAAGTAATACCATATGGGCATTTGCAGAAGATCAAAAAGGGAATTGCTGGATCGGGACTGATGCAGGACTAAGTTATTTTAACCGCTCAAACAATTCTTTTACAAATTATATACACCAGTCAAAAAGTAAAAATAGTATCTCTGGCCCTGTGCAGAGTGTTCTTAAAAGCAGTCAAAATAATGATCTCTGGATAGGTACTGTTAACGGGTTAGATCTTTATCACCCAGAGACAAATACCTTTAAACATTTTGCGGAAGAACAAGGATCATTGTATTTGCCCCCTAAAATGATCCGTAAGCTGTTTGAAGATAGTAAGGGGAACCTTTGGATAGCAA
Source organism: Ferruginibacter sp. (assembly GCA_039922055.1). Lineage (GTDB taxonomy): Bacteria > Bacteroidota > Bacteroidia > Chitinophagales > Chitinophagaceae > Ferruginibacter. The sequence goes on along the minus strand of JBDSAP010000200.1, from coordinate 17,512 downwards.
CCAATGATGAGGGATTAGTTGTACTCAATAAAAAAAATCAAAAATTCATTAAATTCAGACATAACACTGCAGACCCTAATAGCCTGAGTAACGATGCCGGCATATATGCGTTTTGCGAGGATAAGGAAGGCAATATATGGATTGGCAATTATGGAGGTGTTGATGTATTTAATCCGGGTAAAAATCAATTCACACATTATAACAGTACTAAAACCAATTTGCTGGATGAGATGAGTACGGTTGTTTCTTTATTTGCAGATAGTAAAGGAAATATATGGATGGGGACTTTCGATGAAGGGTTGATCAGGTTTAATAAAAAAAACAACCAGTTTGTTTGCTATACAAAACAGCAGGGGCTTGTAAATAATACTATCAACTCCATCATCGAAGATAAAAAGGGCTTTTTATGGCTTAGTACAAATGGAGGCATTGTAAGGTTTGATCCGGTGAATCAAAAATTCAGAAATTATTCAGTTAATAATGGATTGCAGGACGATGAATTTGATGTGGGTGCCGGCTTGCTTTCAAAAAGCGGAGATATATTTTTTGGCGGTATAAATGGGTTTAATGTATTTAATCCTAACAGTCTTTCTGAAAACAGGAATATTCCCCCGGTAATTCTTACCGGCTTTGAGTTGTTCAATAAGCCGGTGACAGTTGGCGCCGAAAATTCCGTGTTACCAAAAAGTATATTGGAAACAAAAGAAATAACTCTATCGCATAATCAGTCTGCTTTCACTTTTGAATTTGCTGCGCTGAATTATACTATTGCCGGGCAAAACGAATACGCTTACAAGCTGGAAGGGTTTGATAAAGATTGGAACAATGTGGGAAATAAGCGAACAGCAACCTACACAAATCTTGATGCCGGCACTTATAAGTTTGTGGTGAAAGGCAGCAACAATGATGGTGTGTGGAATGAGAAGAGTACTTCTGTTAAAATAATTATCACACCCCCCTTCTGGCTTACCTGGTGGTTCAGGATAGGATTATTTATAGCTATTGCCGGCGGGGCTTTTACCATGTTCTGGTTTCGTATCAACAGCATTAATACTCAGAAAATAAAATTGCAATACCAGGTAGATGAACAGACCCGACAGTTAAAACAATCCACGATGGAGGAACAGACAGCCCGCAAAGATGCAGAGCATGCAAATAAAGAATTGGAAAGAAAGAACCATGAATTGGAACAGTTTGCGTACGTGGCTTCCCATGATCTGCAGGAGCCGCTACGAACCACTTCCAGCTTTGTTGAATTGCTGAAAGACCAATATGCGGGACAGATGGATGCAAAGGCTGATAAGTATATCAATTATATTTTACAGGCATCTGAAAGGATGAAAGTTTTAATAAAAGATCTGCTTGATTATTCCCGTATTGGAAGTAAAAAAGAATTGCAAAAGGTTGATTGCAACGAGAAACTGGAAGAAGTGCTTGCTGACCTTGGAATGGCAATATCTGAAGCAGGGGCAAAAATTACGCATACTGCTTTACCGGTGGTAAGTGGATATTCTACGGAGATAAAACAGCTTTTTCAAAACCTTGTTACAAATGCAATTAAATTTAAAAAGCCGGGTACTATTCCCGAAGTAGATATTTCAGCACATAAAATAAATGGGCACTGGGAGTTTGCAATTAAAGACAATGGTATTGGCATAGATGAAAAGTACAGCGAAAGAATATTTGTAATTTTTCAACGACTTCATACCAGGACGGAGTATGAAGGGTCGGGCATCGGATTATCTCATTGCAAGAAAATAGTGGAATTGCACAATGGCAAAATCTGGATAAAATCTGTGCCCGGTAATGGGTGCACTTTTCATTTTACGCTACCTGCTAAACAGGAAAGTATTCCTAAAAAATTAATTGAAGCATGAAAAATAAATTGTTTATAACCGGCAACAAATAACCCAACTAATGCCCCTGAAAAACTTACATATCGTCTTTTTGTTTGTGTTGCAGGCAGGCTGGCTTTGCTCATTTTCGCAGAAACAAAATCTAAAATTTGAGCACCTTGATATAAACGCTGGCCTGTCTCAAAATCACATCATGTGCATTCTCCAGGATAGCAGGGGTTTTATGTGGTTTGGTACCCGTGACGGGCTCAATAAATATGACGGGTATAAAGTAACCGGTTATAAAAATGATCCGAAAGGTAGTAACAGTATTTCCAATAATTATATTTCAGCAATCATGGAGGATGCCAAAGGGATTATATGGATAGGTACGAGAGGCGGCGGTTTAAACCGCTATGATCGGGAAACGAACAAGTTTAAATCTTTTAAAAATATCGCTAAAGATCCCAACAGCATTTCAAATGATCTTATAACAGGTTTAAATAAAGACAGCGAAGGTAATTTGTGGATATGCACGGAGAATGGCCTGAATTTTTTTAACCCCGGCACAAATAAATTTATAAAATATAATATCAATGCAAAAACGGTTATTGAAGATAGCCGGCACAATATATTAATAGGAACCTATGACAACGGCCTGAGCATTTTCGACAAAAAGACCAAAACATTTACTGCTTTCCACAACGTAAAAAATGATAATAGCTCAATCAGCAATAATTATGTGCCGGTAATCTTTGAAGATAGCAAGCACCGGCTTTGGGTTGGCACAAATGGAGGAGGATTGAATCTCTTTGATCTGGCCACTAAAAAATTCCAGCGCTTTATGCACGATGATGCGCATCCCACAAATTCGCTGCCGGCAAATGTGGTGTTTTCGATGAATGAAGACAATGATGGTAACCTATGGATCGGCACCGAAAACGGGGGGCTAAGTATTTACAATATCAACACCGGCATCTTTGATACTTACCAACACGATGAGATAGATAATAAAAGCCTTAGCCATAATTCTGTATATGCTATTTATAAGGATGTTAACAGCAATATGTGGATCGGCACATTTGCGGGAGGCATAAATATCATTACAAAAAACAGCAATCGCTTCGACCATTATAAACATACTTCAAATGCAAACAGCCTTAGCAATAACAATGTGTTAAGCATGTACCCAACCGCGAATGAAAAAATTTGGATTGGCACAGATGGCGGCGGCGTTGACCTGTTTGATCCGTTAACAAAAAGCTTCACTCACTACAAGCATATCCCCGGAAACAAGAACAGCATTTGCGGCAACTATGTGCTCAACGTTTGTGAAGACAGCAAAGGCAATGTATGGATAGGAACATGGGGCGATGGCATCACCGTTTTTAATCCGCGAAAAAATACATACAGGCATTTTAAAAACGATCCGAATGATCCTGTCAGCCTGAGCGGAAATAATGCCTGGGTGATTTTTGAAGACACAGAAAAAAATATCTGGATAGGCACTTACAGCAACGGATTAAATCTCTTTGATCCGTTAAGAAATTCCTTTACCCACTTTGACGATAATACAGGCAGTGCAAGTACAAAACAAATACAATCTATTGCTGAAGATGACAAAGGAAATCTGCTATTGGGTTCTGATGGCGGAGGTATACAGGTGTTTAATAAATTTACAAAAACATTCACCGGTTCCTTTAAACACGATGATAATAAGAACAGTGTGAGTGATAACCGCATACAAAATATTTATAAAGACAAACGGGGAGATTTCTGGATCACTACCATGGCCGGCTTAAGTTTTTATGATTCGAAAAAACAGCACTTCACCACCTATACTACCGCGGATGGTTTACCTAATAATGTTACGTTCGGGTTGCTCGAAGATGATAAATCAAACTTGTGGATCAGTACCAACAAAGGGTTGGCCAAATTTGACCCGGTAACTCGAAAGTTTAAAAACTATGGAGTCGAAGATGGCCTGCAATCATACGAATTTAAAATGCGCGCCTTTTGCAAAGCTCCTTCAGGAGCAATGTACTTTGGCGGTGTTAACGGCTTCAACGAATTTGATCCTGCTCAAATAAAAGCAGATGCCTCCGAGCCACCACTGGTTTTAACCAACTTCCAGATTTTTAATAAGAACGTACCCATTGCATCAGAAGGCGACAAGTCCTCACCTTTGCAAAAAGATATTTCAGAAACAAAAGAGATCACATTACCGTATAGCAGCTCCGTTTTTTCCTTTGAATTTGCTTCATTAAACTATACCGTTCAGGAAAAAAAGCAATACGCTTATATGCTGGTAGAATTTGATAAGAACTGGAACGAAATAGGTATGAGCCGTTCTGCAACGTACACCAATCTTGATCCTGGCCACTATGTTTTTAAAGTAAAAGGATTGAACAACGCAGGTGAGTGGTCAACACGAACCATTGCTGTTAAACTTACCATCACTCCACCATTCTGGTTAACATGGTGGTTCAGGTTATTACTTTTTATCAGCATTCCGGGCGGCGCTATTGCATACTACCGGTGGAGGGTCAATGCCATTAATCATCAAAAAATAAAGTTGCAGTACCAGGTAGATGAACAGACCCGCCAGTTAAAGCAATCCACGCAGGAAGAACAGTTGGCCCGCAAAGATGCAGAGCATGCAAATAAAGAACTGGAAAGAAAGAACCACGAGTTGGAACAGTTTGCATACGTGGCCTCTCATGATTTGCAGGAGCCGCTGCGAACTACTTCCAGCTTTGTCGCTTTGCTACAAGATAAATACCAGGGACAGTTGGATGAAAAGGCGGATAAATATTTCACCTACATCCTGCAGGCCTCAGATCGCATGAGAGTATTGATAAAGGACCTGCTTGATTATTCACGTATCGGCAGCAAACAGGAAGTGGAGCCCGTTGATTGTGATTGCCAGTTACATGAAGTGCTTGCCGATCTTGGAACCGCAATCAGCGAAGCGGATGCTGTTATTACTTATGACGCCATGCCCGTGATCAGCGGGTATCCTACAGAAATTAAACAGCTTTTTCAAAACCTGGTCGCCAACGCAATTAAATTCAGAAAAAAAGATACAAGGCCCGAAGTAAAAATATCGGTCAAAAAAACAAAGGCGAATTGGGAATTTGTTATTAACGACAATGGTATTGGTATTGATCAGAAACACCAGGAAAGAATATTTATCATATTTCAACGGCTGCATACCCGGTCCGAATATGCTGGTTCGGGCATTGGGCTGGCGCATTGTAAAAAAATAGTTGAGCTGCATGGCGGCAGGATATGGATCGAATCTGAGCTTGGCGCAGGAACTGCATTTCATTTCACTATACCATATGCAAAACAGGTTACCAGGTCCGTAAAAACTGAGATGGCGTACTGATATCAGCCAGGTAATTTTTTAACTGGCCTACTCTTAATCAACGGGTGCAGTGTTGATTAGCCGGTAGGTTTTGGGGTTATCAACACCAGTACGTTGGTCAGCATTGGTCCGGGCTATCCGTTCCAACCTTCGCTACGCTACGGTTTCCACTCCTATCCCGCAGCCCTTCAGCCGCATATCTTTTTGCAGCCTGCCCAAAATATTTACCAGGATCATATAAGATAAACTCATTTGCTAAAGCAATTTATTTATCACAGATAATGTTCGCTTTAATAAGCTGCGCTTGCACCGGATCACTTACTTTTATCATCTATGGAAATGATTGCTATTTTATTGTTTGTCTCTTTTATTCTTTGGCTGGTATATCAATGGCGTACAACTAGGGCACCGTTGCCAGAATCTTTCAGCGCCAACTACCATACAATTTTAGCCGATAAAGTAAATTTTTATAATCACTTAAGTGAAGCCGGCAAAGTTGTTTTTGAAAAACGAATGCTGCATTTTTTGTCTCATGTAAAGATCACCGGTGTAAACACAATAGTGGAAGATGAAGACCGGGTGTACGTGGCAGCCAGTGCTATCATTCCTATCGTTGGTTTTCCCGGGTGGGAATACAATAACCTCAACGAAGTTTTGCTATATCCCGAATCTTTCAACAAAGATTTTAACAACAACAAGGGCGAAGAAAAACCGGTGCTCGGCATGGTAGGCAGCGGTGCAATGCAACATATAATGGTGTTAAGCCAGCCTTCGCTGCGGCAAGGTTTTAGTAACAGGACCGATAAAGACAATACCGGCATTCATGAGTTTGTACACCTGCTTGATAAAACCGACGGCGCTGTTGATGGCATACCGGAAAACCTGTTGGATAAACAGCACCTGCTGCCATGGATAAAAAGGATGCATGAAGACATCCGGCAGATACAGGACAACCGCTCAGATATCAATCCTTATGGAGCCACTGATGAAGCTGAATTCTTCGCCGTGGTGTCTGAGTATTTTTTTGAACGGCCCGATCTGTTACAAGTGAAACATCCTGAATTATATGAATTGCTTCAGCACATTTTCCGGCAAAATACAAATGATGGTGTGCTTTAGTAATTTTTTTTCTTTAATTCAGGAAAAGCCTCCGGGCCTTGAGTGATTGTAGCATCAGTACATGTGTTTGAGAAAAAGAAATATTCATCAACATGCCAAACTCTTCTAACGCCTGTCTTGTTTCTTTTACTATATTTCCGATATGATTAAATATTTAATGCTGTGTTGTTTTGCCCTGGTTATTTGTTTTCCGCTTGCGGCTCAGGAGGCGTTACCTCATTATTATAAAACCGTAAAAAGCTTTGATAAAGCCCTGCATCAGATCGTAAAGGAAGCTGGTCTTGACAGCAGTTACCCTGTTGGTGAAGATGGTGTTGCAACAATTTCCCTTGCAGTGATCGATCTTAATGGCAAACGACCCGTGTTTGGTGGTGTAAATGCGGCAAGTTTTATTTATCCTGCTTCGGTGTACAAGATGTATGTGGCCATGGAAATATTAAAGCAAGTAAGCAATGGACAATATTTTTTATCAAGACCATACATTGTGCCGGCACATAACGTCGTTGATAAAACAAGGGAGATCAGTTTTGATCCGCGTCCACTACTTCAGCCCGGCGATACAGTTACGGTTAATTATTTACTCGATTTGATGATAACCAGGAGTGATAATTCCGCTGCCAACTGCCTTATAGATATTGCAACAAGAAAAAGCATTAATCAAACCATCGCCGGTAATGGCTGGCAGGGTAGTGAAGTAACACGCAAGTTTCTAAAAAGAAATATGGAAGATCCCGGCTATGATACTATCCGCAGCACGGTAACGCATGCATTGCATGCGGCAGATTTTATGTATAAGATTTCTACCGGCGAACTGATAAATCCATGGGTGAGTATGCAGATGAAAGCCTTGCTCGGCAGGCAGCTTGATACCGCGAAACTCGCAGCGGGTTTACCAAAGGCGGCAATGTTCTATCATAAAACAGGGTGGTGGAGTTATTATACCAACGATGTGGGTATTGTAGATGATGGAAAGATAAAATACGTGATCGCCATTTTTACACCGGTGAAAGAAGAGGATGCGAATCCTAAACTGAAAATACTGTCCGCGAGAATTTATGAGTTGATCAAAAATCTGCATCGATAATAATGAGGTTTTTTGCAATCATTATCATGCAAGGCTTTTAAGCAACGCCAACAGTTTATCCAGCTCCTGAAAATTATTGTAGATATGCGTGGATACCCGCAAGCAATTAATCCCATTTTCCGGAACGCCACGAACAATAATATTTTCCTGGGCGCATTTTTTTTGCACTGCAGAGTAATCCATCTTCTTTAATTTGAAGCTAATAGATCCGCCTCGTGATGCCGTTTCAACCGGGCTTAACATTTCAATTTTATCATTGCCAAATGCCAATAGTTGCTGTTGCAGATAGCCGGAGAGTTCCTGTATTCTCCGTTCAATTTTATCAATGCCAATTTGCTCGTGAAATTTGATTGCGGCGCTGATGCCTGCATATTGCGAAGCGCTTTGTGTGCCATAAAAGAAACGGTGTGCGGTAGCAACGTAACCGTTGATCTTCGGCGGGTTTGAAAGCATGTCCCAGCCAGTATCGCCATAAGCGCCAATAAATTTCGGAATGGCTTTCTCAATGTACTCATCACGGATATAAACAAAGCCTGTTCCCTTGGGGCCAAGCATCCACTTGTGACAACATGAGGCATACATATCGCAGCCCATATCGTGCAGATCGAGTGGTAACATACCCGGTCCATGTGCGCCATCCACAATTGTAAAAATATTATTCATCCTGGCAAGCGAACATATTTCTTTGATCGGTAAAACCTGCCCGGTAGTGCAGGTAATATGAGGCAGTGCAATCACCCTTGTATTTTTGGTGATGGCTTTTTTCACGGCGTCCAGCATGGCTTCTGCCGTAGGTAAAATGGGTATGGGTTTTAAAACAATACCATCCAGTTTTGCCCGGTTAAGCCAGGGCACCGCATTGCCCACATGTTCGTGGGTGCTGATGATCACCTCATCTCCTTTATTAAGATTAAGGCTCCATACGCCGATATTAATGCCCTCCGTAACATTGTGTGTAAATGCAATATTTTCCTTTTTTACTTTTACAAACCTCGCCATATCTGTAAGCGCCTCTTCCTTTTTGCCTCCATATTGAGCGCTTGCATTTATATCCATATTCACCCTGGCCTCTTCTTCGATCACCTGGTAGGGAGACGGTCCCATTGTGCCGTTATTCAAAAAGACAAAATCATTTTTTAGCGGAAAACATGTTCTAACAAAACGCCAGTATGCTTCATTATCCATACTTTTCGGTTGCGACATGGAGGTGGAAACTGGCCATTGTGTATTGACGGGTACCAATAGTGCGCCGCCAATTCCCTTAGTGAAGGTCTTTACAAATTCTCTCCTGCCGGGCATATCAATTTAGTTTGGTGCTAACCAAATATATCAATTTCCGGTGTTATTTTTTGTTTGATAAAATCGTATCAGAAGTAAAATAGTGATTTTTGAAAACCTCAATAAAAGATGGGTGAAGTAACCATGGCTAAACTATCAGCGAAAATAAAAATGTTTGATACACTTCATGGATTATGAAGTATATCAAACATCGAGGTTAAAAAATTATTTTAATTTAAAGACGATCCCAGCCTGGAAGCTCGTAATATCATCACCTACTTCGGAATTGAACCCGAAACGCGGAGTTACAAAATAAGAAGCGCCAAGAAAAGCGCCAACTACAGGAAACACTTCATCCTGGTCGCCGGTATAGTTTTTATAATTGTGATGATGGAAACCCATGCCGGTTGACAGCCCGCCATAAGTATCAAGGCCACGCACTTTCCAACCATAATGCCAGGCCGACCTTACACCAACAACGACCGTGCGTGAAGTATATTCATCCCTCTGACGCCCGCGATTGGAAAAGGAAGCGCCTACCTCGCCACCTAAAGTAATTACCCCAGGGCCCGCTTGCCACAAGCCAAATTCAAGTGCCACCTTTGTGCCGAAAGGGGAGTAGGATTCCTTATAGCCGCTGCCGACACCAACACCCAAATTGAGAATGACAGAGCCAACTCTTACCGGCGTCACCGGTCCATTGCCTCCCCGTGATTGGGCGAAGGAAAAATTCATAATGCCTGTGCAAAGAGCAAGCATCAAACATGTAATTAATTTTAATCTTTTCATAAATACATGTGTGCAAATTTGATACCAGCGAAAAATCTTGTCGCATTCAATTCAAGAAACGAATTTTAGCTCATGCCTTGTTGCGGTTTTTATTCTACAAGGTTTGGACAGTGATATTTACGTAGGTCTTAAACTGTTGCATTCAAATACTCCTCCATGGTGATCCTGCCACTGAACAAAAGATTGTACATCTGCTCTTTATTTACGTTGGCATTTTTAATGATGGTTACCACTTCTTTGTCAAAAAACAATTCTTTAATGTATGATTTCATAGTTGAAAATTTTTTTACAGGACAATTCCTGTAGTGATTGATTATCAGTAAATACGTGTAAACTTGCAATTGGATAAATCACGTAAACAACTGACTGTTGTGTATTAATTACACATTTATACCGAAAAGATAAAAAGGTAACCTTTTGAACTGGGAGAATGGCCTAAAGGCTGCCTGTAAGAGGAGCAATTTTTAAAAGAAAAATTTACACGGTTTGTTCAATCAGGCTTGCATCGGCAGAATGATATGGAACACAGATCCTTCGTTGATTTTAGATTGCACATAAATTTTTCCGCCATGCTGCACCACAATTTTCCGGCAGAGGGCGAGACCAATACCGGTGCCGGGGTATTCGTGCCCATTACTAAGGCGCTGAAAAAGATCAAATACCTGCTCAGAATATTTTTCATCGAAGCCGATCCCGTTATCCTTTACAGTGATCTCGGCATAATGCCTCTGTTGGTTCAACTCAGGATACGCATTTACTTCTTCCTGGCTAAGGGGCCTTGAAGTTATCTCGATTCTTGGCGGCACATTTTTACGGCTAAATTTTAATGCATTATTGATGAGGTTATAAAATAACTGATTCATGTAAAGAGGTATGGCCGGAACAATGGGCAAGTCCTTTTTTATGATCTCCGCGTCCTTCTCTTTAATGATCAATTCAAAATCGTTTACCACATTTTTCAAAATGCTACCCAGGTTTGTTGGTATGAGTAGTTGCCCCACATCGGTTATCCTGGAATAATTGAGCAGGTCTTTGATTATACCCGACATCCTTTTTGCAGAGGAAACAATTTTAGCAATATAAGGCTTGGACTCTTCGGATATCTCGATATTTTTTTCGGAAATGATATTGGCGAATGTCATTATTTTTCTCAGCGGCTCCTGCAGGTCATGCGAAGCTATTCCTGCAAATTGTTCCAACTCAAGGTTCGAATGTTTCAGGTGTTCATTTACCTTTTCCAGTTCTGCCACGCTTTCTTCTGCGTGCCGCTTATGACTGATATCTTCAATTCCTAATAAGATCGTTTTATTGCCATCTACTCTGTCTATCTGGCGGCCATTCAGTATTAGGGTTCTTAATCCAATAAAAGGAAAATTTTGAGTGATTTCAAAATCCTGGAAGGAGCTATTTTCGGATTTTATGTTTTCTAAATATTGTTTCAGGGCCGGAATATTCCATTGCTTGTCTAGCAGATCGAAAAGTAATTTACCTTCTGTTTCGGCTTCAGATATCCTGAATTTTTTATAGAAGCCTGCCGTTGCTTTCATTACCCTGAACTCATGATCAAGTACAATAAGAGGATCACGAATGGTGGCGAAAACACCCTCGGTATATTTCCTCGAAACGTTTAATTGCTCAAAGCGATCCAGCAATTCATGGTTAAGACTTGTTAATTCCTCGTTGGTGCTTTGCAGTTCTTCTTTAGCAGTTTCCAATTCTTCATTCAGCGCTTGCAATTCCTCACTGCCAGATAATAGTTCTTCATTGGCGCTTTGCAATTCTTCGTTTGCCGCCTGCTGATCTTCAGTTATAGCACGCATGTCCTCCCGGTTTTGCGTCAGCTCTTTTTCTAATTGTTCAATGCGCTTCAGCAGCGGGTCCCTGGTTTCGTTACCCCCATTTTCCCCAAAGTTAGTTTCGCCAAAATTTGTATAGGAAATTGTGTTATTAAACAATACCAGGTAATGAGGTTCGGCCAGGTCTGTTATTGGAACGGCTTCGATGGTTACATACTGCTGCGTTCCGTTTGAATCAATGGCAACACCCTCTTTTTTGACGGCGCCATGCTTATTTTTTGCAAGTAATAATATATTGCGGAGCTCAAAGGCAAGTCCTTGCTTTGCCATCTTCATTAAATTAAGCGTTGGCTTACCGGGTGGCAATGTGAGCCAGGCCGCCGTACTGCCTCGAAACTGAACGATGTCGAAATGATCATTAATAATTACACCCGCTGGTGTATACTTTGCCAGCAAAATTTCTTCTGCCTTTTTATTAACGTCTACCACCGGTTGTTTACCTTCTGAAACGGTATCATCCTGCTGCCGCATCAACTGTTCTTTGCCGGCGGATGTCACTGTCATAAATCTTCCGGTAGGTCCTTTTTTTCTATAAATTTTTTCCTGCTTATTAAAAAGAGAAAACAGCTCCGTATTGGTGCCGATGGTTTCTGATCTGCCAAGGATTAAGAAACTACTTTCTGTTAAAGAATAATGAAAAATGGTGAGCAATCTTTTTTGCAACACCGGTTCCATATATATGAGCACATTGCGGCAGGCGACAAGATCAATCTTTGAAAAAGGTGGATCTGTCAGCAGGTTATGCTGGGCAAAAACACAGCATTCTCTTACTGATTTATTTACCTGGTAGGCTCCATCTGTTTTTGTAAAGAATCGCTCCAGCCTTTCAGGCGAAACCGTTTTTAGATCCGATTCCTTATAAATGCCCACTCTTGCTTTGGCAATTGCTTTTTCAGAAAGATCGGTGGCGAAAATGTGGATCTTCCTGTCGTTTCTTCTGCCGTTCATGCTCATTGCTATATATTCCTCCAGGCATATAGCAATTGAATAAGCTTCTTCCCCGGTGGCGCATCCCGCTACCCAAATGCGGATAGGCTCATAAGCATTTTTTGAATTAAAAAGTTCGGGGATGACGGTATCTTTTAGCAAAGCAAAAGTTCGGGGATCACGAAAAAAATCAGTTACGGAGATGATCATATCTGCATATAGCTCTGCCTGTTCTTTAACGTTCTGTCTAAGCAATTCAAGATACTCTTGCGCCCCTGCGCATTTATTAAGGGCCACCCTGCGCTGAATGCGCCGTACAATGGTTGTTTGTTTATAGTGGGTAAAATCAACCCCTTTTTTTATTTTAAGCAGGGTAATTATTCGCCTGAAGCTTTCTTCATCTTCAACAGCAATGTCAGTATTCTTTGCCTTATCGGCAGTTACATCGTGAAAGGGTTTGTTGATCTCAATCAGCTTATTCACCATATTACCCGGCGGCAATATAAAGTCAGCCGCACCGGATCGTATTGCATTATTGGGCATGCCCTCATAAGCAGCCGTATCATCCTGCACCATCGTAATGCCGCCATGGGCTTTAATAACCTGCAGGCCCAACGTGCCATCATCCATTGTTCCCGATAAAATTATACCTACTGCAAAACTTTGGTGCACAACACCAAGAGATGAAAAGAAGACATCGATTACTTTTAAATTTTTTGTTTTATCGCTTCGGGGGTCCAGTTTTAACATGCCATCTACAGCAGTCAGCATTTTGTCCGCAGGTATTACATAAAAATGATCAGGCTTCAGCGCCACGTCCTGTGTAATTTCTATTACAGGAATTTTTGTGTGTCTGCTTAAAATTTCGGTAAGCACACTCTCATGACCAGGACTTAAATGCTGCACAAAAACGTAAGCCATTCCAGACTGATCAGGTACACCTTTTAAAAATGATTTGATGGCTTCAAGACCGCCGGCAGAGGCGCCAATACCTACAACCGGAAATTGGATGTCCGAAGAATCATTCGAGTTTCTCAACATTTTTAAAACCGTTTATTAAATTGCTTGCCTAAAGTTTTACTCAATTGTTCCCAAAGTAGTGATAGATAGGTTTACAACATAATCGTGCCAGCTATTTATTTTTACTTTTTAGAAATCTGGGTAAATTACAATGCCTTGAAATGTTGCTCGGCAGCCATAAGTGGCCTGATGTAGTTGACATAGTTCATCATGCCACAATTTTCAACGAGATTTATAGTTAATGCAGGTGTTCTTTGTTTTTAAAATAATACAATCGTAATTTACCTTCATCAACAATCCCTAATCTCAAAACAAATATTTTGATATCAGAGAGAAAACACCAGGTCATTATAATTGACGATGATATAGAAGACCAGGAAATTTTTCAAGATGCATTACATGAGGTTGATTCTACTGTAGAATGTATTACTTTTCGAGGTTGTGAAGAAGCGCTCGGATATCTTGAAAAAAATCTTAATAAACTGCCCGAATATATTTTTCTCGATCTTAATATGCCGAAGATGAATGGCAAGCAATGCCTGAAAGTTTTAAAAGAAAATGCGTCGCTCAAAAATATCCCGGTGATCATTTACTCCACGTCATACCAACAAAAGGAGAAAGACGAAACTGCCAGCTTAGGAGCCAGTTACTTTTTAACAAAGCCTACGAGCATTATCGAATTGAAAAAGCAGATAAAACATATACTCACCTTGCCTGTTTAGCTGGCTCACATTTCACGGCTATCATCTTAAGAAAATAACAATGGCGCCCAACAGTGTTAGAACGATAACTACTTTGCGATAACTATCATCTTTTATTTTCGCCACTATTTTAAGCCCGGCCCAAAAGCCAATCAACATCACAGGAATAAGTAGCAGATCGGTAAACAAGCTATTGCGGGTAATATTTTTCCAGTAGATAACCTGGAACGGTAATTTAAAAAGATTCATCACTAAAAATACCCAGGCAGCCGTGCCAATAAAGTCATTCTTCGCCATTCGCATCGCTAAAAAATAGATATTAGCAAATGCACCAGCAAGATTACCAAGCATAGTAGTAAAGCCCGCCGAAACACCGGTAGTTGCTACAAAAAACTTATTGGTTGGAACTTTTTCTGTCTTCCTGAATTCGAAGGCTATCATAACGATCACCGCTAGTATAATGATAACGGCCATCACCTTCCTGAACAACGCTTCATCAAGATCTTTTCCTACATACACACCAATCAATATACCCGCCATCATCCAGGGAATTAATTTCCAAAACTGTTTCCATTGCGCATGACGATTGTAATAAAAAACAGCAAAAATATCAGCTACACATAACAGCGGCAACACAATACCGGTAGATGCTTTACCTCCAAATACAATGGCCATGATGGTCACATTCATCATATCAATTCCTTTAAGTCCGGCCTTCGACAAACCGATGATAAAAGATGCCAGCAGTATCAACAGCCAGTTGGTGATGGTTGGGTTAAAAAGAAGGTGCATTGTTGAGTTGTGAATGGTGAATGGTGAATGGTGAATGGTGAATGGTGAATTGAAATTTGAATGTTTAATTATGAAAAGTTAAGCAAGCTTGCAAGAAACAACTCATAGGGCGAGAAAATATGATCATCAAGCTACGAGTGTTTAAAAGTTTATCTGAGCACATTATAAATTAATCATTATCCAATATCAATTAAAAAATTATCCATTATCCATTATCAAGTATCCAATATCCATTATCAATTATCCATTATCCATTATCAAGTATCCATTATCCATTATCCATTATCAAGTATCCAGCATCCAGTATCCAGCATCCAGCCCTACATATTCCACCAGTAAGTAAACTTAAGCACCAATGCACGGTTACGGATGAATAGGGGCGAGGTGTAATAATTATCAGTGTACACCAGGAAGAAATCGCTGGCAGGCTTATAACGCCACTGTACCCTTGTATTAAGATTAATATTCTTCTGCTGGTTATTATATTGAACAAAAGTGGTAAAGAAAAATTTGTTGGTAAACGTGATATCTATACGTGGGCCAATAAGCCAGAAATCAGTGATGGCCCACGGCTTCGGCAGGTCGATATGATTATAGCTGGTGCTTAATGTAATATTCACAAACGGCTGAAAACGATAGCCAATATCCGCGGTAATATTGAACCTGCTGCCATTTGAATAATAACCGCCAAACCTTGTGGAAAATGAATAGGTCAATAATCTTTGCGGCTTTGAAATGTAATCGGCGCCCCATGCATTCCAGCGATGTTTGCTGCCGGTTGTCAATGTGTCTTTTCCTGAATTGGTAGGATCGAAAGGTCTGAGTAATTCTACATAATCGTGAGCTACCCAAACATCAAAAAGGCTTTGATCACGAAAGTTCAATTTATAAGTAAGAAAAGTTTCATTATCTGTTTGGTAAAATTTGTTGTTGAAAAACCAGGTTGAACTGATGAACGGGCCATGACTTAAAACGCGGCCACGTTTTGGAAAAAATAAATATCCCGTGGTTGGATTAATCTTAATATAATTGTTGCGGGGCACATAGCCTGCTTCTGCATTATAGCTTCTGCCAACATATTCGTATTGTGCGCCAAGGGTCCATCTTTTGTTGGTGTACAGCAGGTTTGCGGCATGTACCAGGTTATCAGAAGCGTTGCCTGGGCTAAATGATTTCATGATCATTGCCTTGCCGGTAAATGCGTTATTAGCGGATGCAAGATTATATTCAAGACCAATGTTTCGGTTGTATTGTGAGAATATAGGCTTGGTACTATCCTTGCCCGGCTCATAGTTAAGTGATTGTTTATTCACAAACATAAACCGGATATTAGAACGGGCAAACACACGTCTTTGTAAAGCAAGCACAGAAAAATTTTGAGAAGGCAAACCCAGGTCGTCTACGGCCTTTGTTTGCATGTGCATTGCGCCGATACGCCAGTTCTTATCAAGGCTGCCACTTAAACGTGCGCCATAATTGATCGGAACGCCGAGACCAATTCGTCGTGAAAAGAACGGGCGAATAGTAGCGTATCCAAAGTTTGCAAACAGGTCTGCATTCTCTAAAAAGAATTGCCGTTTTTCGGGAAAAAATAATTCGTAGCGGTCTAGGTTGGTGATCTGTTTATCTACTTCTACCTGGCTAAAATCGGGATTTGCAGTGAGGTCTAAATTGAGGGAAGAGGTGATGGCGATTTTTGCATCGGCGCCAATTTCTTTTTTATATTTTGATGGAGTCCGGTTGGCATGATCTCTCGTAACACCGCCAAGCACATAAGGGATAAAAGAAACATTTGCACCTGCCTCGGGCGGTGGCGCATCCCATATCAATGTGCCGGTGTATGCAAGCGATGCGGTAGGAAATTGCCTGGGCACTGGTGTCCAGCTTGATTTTTCTGCTACTCTTATATCGAGCCTGCTAAAGTTGATGCCCCAGTTGGTAATACCTTTTTTGTAGCGGATCGATTTAAATGGAATTGCCGCTTCGAAAATCCATTTATCGGGGTAATTTTTTACTACAGAAACCCATTTATTATCCCAGCTAAGATCGGCGCTTCCCCCACTATACAAAGTGCCATCCCATTGTGCGCCTGCTGCATTTGCGCCAAATGTAAAACCATTTGTAAGGTCATCAAACGGATCGAGAAAGAAAATGAAATTATCATTTTTGCCAAAAGCAAAATCTCTTCTTAAAGACTCCACCATATACGGGCCTTGTTGAGATAGGTAGCAGACAGCAATGATGTAAATATTTTTATCATCATAAGTCATGTGCACTTCCGTTTTCACTTTTGCAAAGCTGGTATCCATGGGCAACACCATAAAGAAATCCTGCGCCGCAGCAGTTTCTTTCCAGGCAACATCATCCATTGCGCCATCAATAACAATAGGGGACGATGCTTTGTGAATGGGCAGTTGATAGCCGCTGTTCTTTTTTTGTGCAAACGAAATAAGAGGGAGAAAGGCGAGCAGTAAAAGATATCTCAACACATAATCGTTTTGGTAGTTTACAATGGCCTACAAGTTAGTTATTGTTGATTAAAACATGAGGGATAAGGGCTAATTCTTATTTGAGGTGTTATAATATTTAAAAGTCAAATATTCAAACAACTTCTTTGCGTCCCGGCGGGGTTTTCGCATTATACACTATAGATTAAAAGGTGCCTTATTGCGAAACCCCGACGTAGAGAAGAGCTTTGATTTTTGTGCTTTCAATGACAGCACAACGGTGGCAACTTTTAA
>JBDSAP010000199.1:0-13367 GCA_039922055.1 Ferruginibacter sp. | reverse complement strand
GGATTTGGCAAATAATCTGAAAAAAATAAACGACCATGGTAAACGTGCTGATTCAATTGTGAAAAGCATGCTGCAGCATTCAAGGGGTTCCACCGGGCACAAAGAGCTCGTAAACTTAAATGCGCTGGTAGAAGATTCGCTCAAACTCAGTTATCATGGAGCCAGGGCAAAGGATAAAACATTCATGGCTCACACGGCCACGGAGTTTGACCAACAGATCGGTCAAATAAAGTTGGTGCCGCAGGATATATCTAGAGCATTGCTAAACCTTTTTAATAATGCTTTATATGCCGTGAACCAACAAAATAAAAAAGGCGTTCCTGGCTTCAAACCACTGGTGCAGGTAATCACCAAACGAGAAGTCGATAAAATAACTATCACAATAAGAGACAACGGAACTGGCATACCGATGGGCATTATTGATAAAATATTTCAGCCCTTTTTTACAACCAAACCCACTGGCGAAGGAACTGGTCTTGGCTTATCACTCGCTTACGAAATAATTAAAGCTAATGATGGTGAACTGAAAGTTACCAGTGAAGAAGGCAAATTTACTGAGTTTGTCATTGAACTTCCACTTCTGGCATAAAGTGTACAGAAAACAAAGGCTCATAAATATGCGCAGATACGCTAAAGGAGTTCTACGGAGCAATGACTTGCAACCCCCTCTTTGGCGAGTGTCAGCTTGTGCCACCCATTAAAAGAGGTTCGAAATTTAATGCACTATTACTTGCATTTAGTAAACATGATATAATCGCAAAGCAATAAAAAAGGAATGTCAATTTTCAGTAGTTTTTAAGCACAAGCTGCAAAGCCATGTCAAAATAAAGTATAACTTATGGCGCTCTATAATTTGGCAAGAGTATATTGGAACAAGTTGAGAATAACTCATTACAATCGAGCATGCAGAAACTGTAAGAAAAGGATATTGAGACATGAACGCAAATAACACCTCAACCCGGATATGGGAAAAACATGGCGAGAAATTAAAATCTTTTATTTGTAGCAAAGTAGAAGGTAATGATGATTGCCACGATATTTTGCATGACGTTTTTCTTAAAATAAAAGAAAAGGAAGATCGCATAAAATTAATAGAGCGGCCGGCTTCATACGTTATTAAGATGGCTCAAAATGCAGTGATCGATTACTACAGGCTGCAAAAGAACGTGCCGCAAACACTACAGAACGACGATGTGGAAGCGGACCATCAGGCGTCCGAAATACAATTAGCGGATTGTTGTTTGTTACCGTTTATTAAATCACTCCCACCTATTTATAGCGAAGCATTGATACAAACAGAGCTGGAAGGACTATCTCAAAAACAGTTTGCGGAAAAGCTGAACATCTCCTATACCGGCGCTAAGTCGAGAGTACAAAGGGCGAAAATAATGCTAAAGCAGGCGATTTTAGATTGCTGTCCTTATCAGTTTGATAAATATGGAAATATTATTGATTGCTGTAAATAGTTTTCCTGCGTCTTTTTTGCTCCCTTCCCGTTGTTAGGTTGAAACAAATTAAATCAATCAAATATTAAAACAATGAGAAGCAAATTCATCTTTCACAAAATCTCCTTCAGTCTTATTTTCACAACCTTTTTCTTAGGAAGTTTTGGTCAGCCTGTTCATTCACTTGAACCAGTAAGCAGGTATTACAAAACCTTTAGTTCATTAAGTCATTTAAAAAATCCTGCAAGGGCATGGACCGACACAATAACATTTCCCTGGTCAGAGTACAGCCAGAATGCAATTACAAATTCATTGGTGCGTACTGTTTATTTGAGCAAGGACGATGAAGCAAAACTACCTGGCTTAATTTTTCCCCCGGCTAATAGCTCTGATCAAACAAGGGCGGAATTAGATTATCTTTTATCACTTCAAAATACAAGGACAAAAGAGCAAATAGACAGGGCCCAATATATTGCAAACATTGGCTCGTGGTTCAACACGCTTAATCCAACAGACCCCGATTACAACGAAAACAAAAAGCAACTCTTTTACATTGCAGAGGGTATAGGTGATTGGTATAATTACCAGAATTTCCCGGCTACAACCAAATTATTATTGAATTGCATCCAGGACACAAGGGTTACAGAGTTTCGTTTAAAATGGCAGTTCAAACGTCCACGTCCTTACCATTTGGAATCTAAAATGAATCCATTAGCAAGAATTAAATCACCATCATTTGCAAGTGGTCATACACTTTGGGCTTTTACACAGGCATTTTTATTTAGCGAAATTATCCCGGAAAAAAGGCAAGAGTTTATTAATAAAGCAGACGAAATAAGATGGTCAAGAGAGTTGTTAGGAATACATTACCCAAGCGATAATGAAGCATCAAGAATAATTTCCTGGAACTTATTAAAGTTTTGGATGAATAATCCTCAATTTGTTCAGGACTTGAATGATGCAAAGAAAGAATGGGCAGAAAAGAAATCTTTATATCAGAAATAATTTGATCATATAAACAAAAAAGCAGGATAGTTTTTATTGAACAGCGTTAGTATCTTGTTATGCTTCTATTTATTATATGTTGAAAACCACCATAGAGCGTATCTATGATGATTTAGTTTTTATAGATAAAAAAATTGAAAATTTTGACAGTATCTTACGTGCCATTAAAAAATTGAATAACATGGATAATGAAAAAAGTACACCCCCGGCTGAAAATTCTATACTTCATGACCTAAACAGGGAAGCTATGAAGTGCCCGTTTATCAACGGAGCAATGCAAAAAATGGCCGGTGGTGGCACAACAAATCGAGAGTGGTGGCCAAACCAATTGAAGCTGAATGTCCTTCGGCAAAATTCTTCCTTGTCGGATCCACTGGACAAGAATTTCAATTATGCCGAAGCATTCAAGACCCTTGATCTTGCCGCTGTTAAAAAAGACCTTTTCGACCTGATGACAGATTCCCAGGATTGGTGGCCGGCTGACTGGGGACACTATGGTCCCTTCTTTATCCGCATGGCCTGGCATAGTGCAGGTACTTACCGCATCGGTGATGGCCGTGGTGGAAGCGGCTCTGGTAGCCAGCGTTTCGCACCACTTAACAGTTGGCCCGACAATGCCAATCTTGATAAAGCCCGCTTGCTTCTATGGCCAATTAAACAGAAATACGGCCAGAAAATTTCATGGGCCGATCTGTTAATTCTGGCCGGTAACTGTGCACTTGAATCGATGGAATTTAAAACCTTCGGTTTCGGTGGTGGACGTATTGATATATGGGAGCCTGAACAGGATATTTATTGGGGCGCTGAGACCGAGTGGTTGGGAGATAAACGACATACCGGCAATCGTAACCTGGAGAACCCGTTGGGCGCTGTGCAAATGGGCCTCATCTACGTAAACCCGGAAGGGCCCAATGGCGAACCGGACCCGGTTAGGTCAGCCCACGATATTCGGGAAACATTTGGCCGCATGGCTATGAATGATGAGGAAACAGTTGCGCTTATTGCGGGCGGCCACAGCTTCGGCAAAACACATGGCGCCGCCGACCCGGCCAAATACGTTGCAACGGAGCCTGCTGGTGCAGGCATAACAGAGCAAAGCAAGGGCTGGAAAAACAGTTTCGGTCGCGGTAATGCAGGCGATACAATTACCAGCGGACTGGAAGGAGCATGGACTAAAACACCAGCCAAATGGAGCAACGACTACTTCGATCACCTGTTCGGTTTTGAATGGGAACTTACCAAAAGCCCCGCAGGCGCCAACCAATGGAAGCCGAAAGATGGAGGAGGAGCAGGCACCATTCCGGATGCGCACGACCCCGCAAAAAAGCATGCACCGTTTATGCTGACGACCGATATTGCCTTAAAGGTAGATCCGAATTATGCGCCGATTGCAAAACGCTTTCACGAAAACCCCGATCAGTTTGCAGACGCTTTCGCCCGGGCATGGTTTAAATTAACCCACCGTGATATGGGACCCAAAGAACGCTACCTCGGCACTGAAGTGCCACAGGAAGAACTGCTTTGGCAAGACCCTATTCCGGATGTTACACATGAATTGATCAGCGAGGATGATATTACTGCATTAAAGAGCAAAATACTTGGAGCCGGGATTTCTGTTTCTCAACTGGTAACTACTGCCTGGGCCGCAGCCTCCACCTACCGTGATTCTGACAAACGTGGTGGCAGCAATGGTGGCCGGCTTCGCCTTGCGCCACAGAAAGACTGGGAAGTAAACAATCCTGTTGAACTTGCGAAAGTGCTACAGGCACTGGAAGGAATACAAAAAGATTTCAACAGCGCCCAGTCCGGCGGTAAAATGGTTTCGATTGCCGATTTGATTGTATTGGGTGGATGTGCAGGAGTAGAACAAGCCGCGAAAGCTGCGGGTCATGCTGTGAAAGTTCCCTTTACCCCAGGCAGAGCCGATGCAACGCAACAGCAAACTGATGTAGTATCATTTGGCGCCCTGGAGCCGGGTGCGGACGGCTTCCGCAATTACCTGATGGCGCATCACAAAGCTTCGGCTGAAGAAATGTTAATAGATAAAGCACAATTGATGACTTTGACTGCACCTGAGCTGACTGTTTTGATTGGCGGGTTACGTGTTATTAACACCAACTTTGATCAATCTCAGCATGGCGTATTCACCAGCCGCCCGGGTGTATTGACGAACGACTTCTTTATTAACCTACTCGATTTGGGCACTACCTGGAAGGGTACTTCCGATACCCAAAATTTGTTTGAAGGGACGGAGCGTAAGACAGGCCAAATCAAATGGACTGGTACCCGTGCCGATTTGATCTTTGGTTCCAACACAGAACTTCGGGCAATTGCTGAGGTGTACGCATGCTCTGACAGCCAGGAGAAATTTGTGAAGGATTTTGTGGCAGCCTGGACCAAGGTGATGAATCTTGGCCGCTTCGACCTGGCATAGCGGAAGGACTAAAAATATTTTTAGATAGGAAAGGTGGCCTGGCAACAGGCCACCTTTTATGTGTATGTACATCCAGATTAAATATCACTTTTAAAAATATTACAGGTCATCCGCCTTAATGATTTTTTTTCAAGGTATGGTGGATATTGGTAACCGTACTCATATATCGCATCCACCTGCAAGGATTTTTACATGCTGACTTTAGGTAGATTTGCAAAGATGAATTTTGGTAAAACTACACACAGTGTTATAATCGGTGCTGCACAAAAAATGTCGCAAATAAAAGACCAATCAATTGAGCTTGTTGTTACATCGCCACCTTATCCTATGATAGAAATGTGGGATGAAATAATGGCTAAGCAAAATCCAGAAATTCGTACTGCTTTAAATGACAATAATGGATTTCTGGCATTTGAACTGATGCACTCGGAACTTGATAAAGTTTGGGCCGAAGTTGAAAGGACTTTAATTCCCGGAGGATTTGCTTGCATTAATATTGGTGATGCGACAAGAACAGTGAACGGAGAATTTGCTTTATATCCAAATCATTCACGCATAATTTCTGCATTCCAAAAATTAGGAGTTTCTAATTTACCAAACATACTTTGGAGAAAGCAAACAAATGCCCCCAACAAATTTATGGGTTCAGGAATGTTGCCCTCAGGTGCGTATGTAACGTTAGAACATGAATGGATTTTAATTTTCAGAAAAGGTGGTAAGCGTCAATTTAAAACGGAGAGCGATAAATTAAGAAGAAAAGAAAGCTCTTTTTTTTGGGAGGAAAGGAATACCTGGTTTTCTGATCTATGGGACTTAAAAGGTAAAAAGCAAAAAATAGATAACTCTGAAACAAGAAATCGAAGCGCTGCTTATCCATTCGAATTACCATATCGCCTGGTTAATATGTATTCTCTCCAAGGTGATATAGTTTTAGACCCCTTTTTGGGAACAGGCACAACAGCAGTTGCAGCGATAGCTGCAAACAGAAATAGTATCGGTTATGAAATAGACCCGGCATTCCTGGATATCATTATAGACAACCTTGAAAGTACTTCCATTAATTCCATCAATTCCTATATTCAAAATAGAATTGATCAACATAAACTATTTATTATAGCGCGGAAGGCTGATCCTGGCAAGGACGAAATAAAACATTATAATGAAAATTTAAAAATGCAGGTAATGACATCCCAGGAAACCGGGATTAAATTTTCTTATTTAAACAACGTGCAGAAAAAATCTACCTATCAGGTTGCAGCAGAATATGTGGAGCTAAAGCCGGCAGCAACTTTACACGAAACAGTGAAATCAAAAAAGAAAAATTTACAGTCGACTACAGATCTTTAAGAACCTCCCGATTTAAAATATTTCCTTTACTGTCTGATATAACATCAAAAACATGAGCATTGAATTTATTAAAATACTCCTGATTTTTATGCTTGTTAGCACTTCTGGCTCTTTGAATATAAGGTGCATTTCCAGTGTAGGATTTGGGCTTAATTTGAATGGCGGCGGTAAGTTTATCGTCTTTGTAAATTTCATAATCAACAGCGTAAGTATGGTCCATTTCACCTGGCACTTTTCTAAATACAGAATGAGGAAAACATTTTTTTAGTGTCTCAATTGTATTTCTTTCTCTTACAATTACGCCGTTCCAGGTTTCACATATAACACGAAATCTCACGCACTCAACACATTCATCGGGGGTCAAGCTTAACCCATTATTTTTAACAGCTTCATAAAGTATTTGGCCTTTTTTATGCAACGCTTCTACTGATCTCCCGAATTGAGTATTTAGATTTTTTAAATCAAAATTCAGCTTAGCAACTTCGTCCCTGCTTTTTCTTACGAGTGATTCATCCTGCAATTGCCTTTGAATATTTTCATCTAATTTAGAAATTAGAACCTCTCTTTGAGCACCACTATCATAATAAAATTTTTCCCAATCTTCTTTTTTTACAAAAGGCGCCAGTTCTATCAAAGTGGTTACATATCCAACAGACCATGGGTCATTCAGCATTAAATTATTCCAGGTCTCATTAGTCGACCTGAATTTTGCGGCGTTAATTGGTAAAACAAATTCCATTATTCAAAGCTTAAAATAAAACTCAATGACGTTCACTTTTTTTATGCCGGAGAGGCATCAACTATAATAAAAAAGGAACACCTTGATGTTCCTTTTTTATGAGCTTTAAATTATTAATAATTTTTCCGTGCCAGTTCATAATGGGCTGTAGTGCCATCTAACAACACAGGGCCGGCGTCATTATTTAAGTAGGTGTCTGATGTAACAGATCCTCCAGCGCTTGAAGTGGAAACCTGGTGAAGTTTGATACAAATAAAGGTACCTGCAGGAACAGTTTTTGAAACATTTTTTTCAGTAATAGTCGTAACAGTTGTGACCGTGTTTCCGCCAGTAGAAATAACGGAAGTGGTCCAGGTGTCTCCAATATTTCCATTAAGCCGGTATGCCTCCTGCTTATTGGCAAAATCTAAACTTTGGCTCTGGTAAACGATGTTACCGCAGGCTTGCATATAAACAGTTTGGGTAGGATAAAATGTGCCATTATCAAATGTGCTCGTTGATTTGAAAACACCTGGACTTACTTCCTCAAAACTTGTGTACAGGGTATCTGCAGCAATGTAGATCGAGGTAATCACAAAAACAGGCTTATGGCCATTCTTGAGCCATCCGGTATTATTGGCGCAGTTTGGGTTATCAGCATCGTGCTCTTTTTGGCAGGAAAAAATTGTTACGGTTCCGAGCAGCAGGAACGCTGCGATTAATTGGTGCTTTGACATAGAGTTTGCGTAGGGTTTAAATTATGTTTTTTGACGGCGCAATATATGGTATTCCGTTGACGGACTGCAATGAACACGGGCCATAATGAAATTATTTTATCCACAAACTTTGAAATACAAAGTGCTTTTGCTTAGCTTTGAAATACAAAGTGCTTTACAGATACAATTTAAGAAATCAAAGAGTGCCGGTTAGTACAAATTTTAAAAATGAAATAATGGTGAATAACAAGTTAGTAGTAATTATGAATAGCACTTCAATCATTTGGAATGTAACTATCGGCTTCTTCTTCACGATCCATTTTAAAGTTTTGTTTTGTTCTATCAAACATGAAACAAGACACTTCGAAACCTATATTTATTAACCTATAATTTCCGCTAATGAAAACAACTAAATTGTTTCTTCTGTTACTTTTATTCTGCTCAGCCTGCGGCAACAAACACGAGGCATCAGAACCTGCCATTAAATTTGAAAGAACGAAATGGGACACAAAGGATGGTTCAAACTACAGCTATCGCAAGCCGATGTTAGATGACCTGCTCTATAACTATACATGGGCTGGAATAAAAAAAGACTCAGTGATAAAACTGCTGGGAGAGCCGGACGAGATTGAAGATGATATTTTCATGCTCTATCGTTACGAACAGAAACATCTCTTTGGCAGCTTTCCTTTGTCTACCGAATCATTGGTAATTGAATTAGACGCGGATAGTACGGTGAAACTGGCCAGAAGAAATTAAATGCAGAAAATGCTATTTATCCGGGGAGTCAACATCTTTGGTTATGCAATAAATGCAGCCTTCCAACTGTAGTTATTGGTTCGCTTTCTTAGCATGTTTTTTACACTATATAAATAAGACATCGTCATAAAAATTATTATGAAATACATTTTAATTGCACTTACTTTTATTTCCTGCAACCATATATCCCGGCATGATGGATCAGTAAAAATCTCCACCGAAGTGCTTGATACTATCAAGTCGTTACCAGCAAGAGTTGTTGCAGCACCTGTTCTTTTCGAGACTGCATTTATCAAAGGGCCTACACAAAAGAATAATAAAGTCCTCAACCTTTATGGAATAACAATTGGCAAAATAAAAATTGTTAGCGGGCAAATTATCGCTTGCGATCCTGGGCACATAGATGAATATGGGATACCTTTTACCCAGGCCTTTCCAACCGGTGAATTCCCTGTTCAGCTTTCTATTGTAAAAGTGGATGCTGAAGAAACAATTGCATTTGCGAGGGTTAAGTTTAATGATGAGCCGGTTGAAAAGTGGGAATTTGCCTTGCAGGAAGGACAGCCTCCGATACCTGTTGGAGGTAAAGAAAAATACGGATACTCTGTCGACCTCGGAGTAGGAATGTTTGTGGATAAAGAAGCCAGCAAAGTTTTGGACAAAAATAATTTAACCGATTTGGATGCAGCATTATACAAAGAAATGGACAAGCATTATCATCTTGGCTGGAGATACACTATGTACAATTTTGGTAACTATAACTTAGCAGCCTTCTCTTCAGGTTTTGGCGATGGTCGTTATGCCACTTATATTGGTTTTGATGCAAATGGTAAGCCTTGCAGATTATTAACAGATTTCGGTTTTTTTGATTAGAAGAAAGGATAAGATAGTCTGAGGCTATTGTTAATCGATAGTTGTACGCTGCATTATTTACATAGGTTATTCTTCTTTAAACTTGTTAACATCTTTTTTGATATCGTTTGGTAAAGTATCGGATCATTATAGTCATAGTCAATATTTAATGCAGATCCCCAAAAAGATTTCATTAAGTTATCCCGATCGTAAAGTCTGATATTGAAACCCTGGTTAAACCTGAGAGATATTACCTTAACATGTATATATCCCACAGTGGGAGTAAACATAGATACATCGTCCACTATTTGTCTGATCTCTGCAAAATCAGTTTGAAAAAATGACATAACTGCATCGCAATTATTTGAAAGCAATAATGTGTCAAATTGTTTTTTTGCACTTTTAAAATCATTGCCCAGAAAATAATATCTAGCGTTAATACCTTTTTTTTCTAAATCATAAATCAACCTGTTAGTAATCTTATCTAAAAAAAATCTCGTGGGTAATTTCCCCATGCCCAAAATCACAAGATTTTTTATTGGTTTACCTGCTTCAATTTTTTTTGTTTCTTCAAACTTTATGTAATGTCGATCTTTCAGACTTGCGCACGATGAAGCCACAATCAGAATGGAGAATAAATAAATAGACTGTTTCATATTATAGGGTACCAATAGTTGATATTCGCATAAACATAATATATTTTAGGGAGAATGTGTTATAAAATGGCCTGCCATTTAGCTACCATTAAGGGACCCCTTATTTGTTCAATCCTGACCGTTTTCTAGATATCGGAAAGGATTTTCAAAAATTAGGCATTACGAAATGCTGATTCATTATATTATAGCAATCAGTCAAATGCTAAGGAATGAAATATTTTAATGCTCAAGAATAAATTTACCGGGAAAGATTTTTTTTGACTAAAGATTTGATCTTCGATGGTTTTCTGGAGCCATGAATTATTGCGAGAATTAATATTTCTGTCGTGGTAACTTTATAGATAATAAGCCATGACAAGCAAATTGCCTGGCGATAAATTTTTCTTTTCGTTGGAATTTGAATGCATTCTTTGAAGGATAAAGGATTAACTCCAATTTTCTCAATGGTTTGCCATATTGATTCAGCTACATAGATAGCGTTAAGAGGCTGTTGATTTATAACAGCAATATAATCGGCGATTTGTTCTATATCCAGAAGCGCCGCTGCTAAAACCTTTACTTTTATAATTTGAGGAGTTGTTTCTTCTTTTTTTGCCACTTTATCTTGGCTTCTTTTAAGGTGAGGCTTTTGCCGTTTTCCCTGGCGTCTATAAAGTCTTTGAATTCTTTTGTAGTCAAGGGTTTTCCTGGAAAGACGGCGGCATTTAAATCTGGTTCAGGTATAATATTAATAAAATGTTTCTCCTGTAGTTCCTGAAGAACTTTAAGAGCATTGTTATTGGTGATTTCTACTGTTATTGTCTGCATACCGATATTAGCTTCTCACGTAAAAATAACAATTAAAAAGTTATAAAAGTTGTTCAGAGTAGTGGCTGGACAAGCCTTGGCATCCTGATTGACACGGTTGTGCCCCCGTTAAGCATATCACCACTTCCCTAAAGTTGATATTCTTCCATGTATTAACAAGTGATTATCTAAAATTATCCTATGGGATTAAATAAATTTTTCAATAGTAACTTCATGCTTAAGTCATAGCCAGAATGAGTAACGAGGCAAAGGATAAAATTAACTTTCATACATTTAATATATCATCAATGTTTAGCAAAGAGATTTACATCAACAGGCGTAACCAACTTAAAAGCCTTGTAGGCAGCGGAATTATTTTATTGATTGGAAATGAGCAGAGCAGTATGTCCTATAAAGACAACTGGTATCCATTCAGGCAAGATAGCTCCTTCCTTTATTTTGCAGGACTTGATCAACCAAACCTTGCCGCAATCTTTGATATAGATAATAACAAAGAAATTATTTTTGGAGATGATTTAACTGTGGATGAAGTTATCTGGAATGGTAACCAGCCTTCGTTGCAGGAAATGGCAGCACTGTCAGGTTGCAGCACGGCAAAGCCTTTTGAAGAGTTGGGGAGTTTTATTAATAATGCTCAAAGCGGTAAACGTGTTATTCATTATTTGCCGCCTTACCGCCCGGAACATACTCAACTGCTAGGTGATCTGCTATCTGTTCCATTAAATAACGTTGCTGCATCTGTATCAATAGATCTTATCAAAGCCATCGTAGCGCTTCGCTCAATAAAAGCTGCTGAAGAGATTGAAGAAATTAAAAAAGCAGTAGCCATTACTGAAGCCATGCACCTTACTGGTATCCACAAAAGTCGTGAGGGTTTAACAGAATCATATATTGCAGGGCTGGTGCATGCCGCCGCCATTGCCGGAGGTGGCAACCTTTCATTTCCAACAATTCTTACCACCCATGGTGAGATTTTACATAATCACTATGGCAATAATATTTTACCAGCCGGCAAAATGGTTTTACTCGATAGCGGTGCAGAAACGGCGATGCATTATGCCGGTGACCTTACCTGTACATTTCCTGTAGATGCCGCTTTTACAACCTTGCAAAAAGAAGTGTACAATATTGTGCTGAATGCCCAACAAGCAGCAGCAACTACATTACAACCGGGTGTCTTATTTAAGGACATTCATTTACTTGCCGCTGAAAAACTAACAGAAGGTTTAAAACAGTTGGGACTGATGAAAGGCGATGCAAAAGAAGCGGTGGCTGCGGGAGCTCATACGCTGTTTTTTCAATGCGGCCTGGGCCATATGATGGGGCTTGATGTACACGATATGGAAAATTTGGGAGAACAATATGTGGGATATACGCCTGAATTAAAGAAGGCTACCGAATTTGGGTTGAAGAGTTTAAGACTTGGAAGGGCATTAGAAACCGGCTTTGTAGTTACCGTTGAGCCAGGCCTTTATTTCATTCCTGAGCTGATGGATATATGGAGCGCTGAAAAAAAACTGGAAAGTTTTATTAACTATGATAGACTGGAATCTTTCAGAAATTTTGGCGGTATTAGAATTGAAGATGATTACCTTATAACAACAGAAGGCAGTGAATTGCTAAGTACTACCTTACCGAGAACAGCCGAAGCAATTGAAGCATTAAGGCAGGAAGCTTTGGGATAGATAAATGAGGCATCGATTTGTGAATGGAGAAAGGTGAATGGTGAAAGATTGTTGACGTACGGAAATTAATAAAAAGCGATTTGAATAGGTATTCCATAAAAAGAGTGTTGTGCACTTTGCACACAAAATAAAAAACATCTTCTTGTTTCCTCCCTACAACAATCCACGACAAATTATATGCAAGTAGTTCTCATAGGAAAATCGTTTTGTTACACGGCCCCTGTTTCCACAGGGGCTTCTTGCATTTATTTCTTTTTTGGGTATGAGGAAATGGTTAAAAATGAATGATGATCTAACAAACATTTAGAAATTGTTTCAGCAACATAGCAGGCTTCGTAAAAAAGCTGGCAATAAAGAATTATAGTTTGGTTAATGAACGGCTAATGATCTACTATTTGCGCCAGTCAATTTGTATATTTTCCCATCGGCTTTTGTGAGTATATACAATTCCCCCTTACTATCCATTCCAAATCTCATTTCAACCCGGTCTTTTTTGCAAAGTTGTGCAAGTGTTACCGGCACTCCATTGTATGAGATATTCCACTTTTTTATAACAGCTTGTTTTCCTAACTGCAAATCTTTCATGTTGACAAAAAATAACTTTCCACTTCCAAGGTCTGCAAAAAAGTATTTGCCGCTGAGTTGTGGTACGGCGGTTCCTTTATATTCAAAGCCACCTGATATAGCTGTTCCTTCATCGTGATCAAATTGAGCGACGGGATAAGTAACATGGTAAATTGAATCATTTGCAGGAAGCGGATAAACACTGCCATGACCGTCATAAAAACGCTCAGCAAATGTTCCTTCCCGGATGGGCCATCCGTAAAAGTTGCCTGCTTTGATCAGGTTGATCGATTCGATATTGTGCTCGCCAATATTTACCGCAAGCAACTGGCCCGATTTACTCCAGCTAATGCGATGAGGATTTCTGAAACCATAAGCA
>JBDSAP010000198.1:0-3764 GCA_039922055.1 Ferruginibacter sp. | reverse complement strand
CGGCGAAGCTTTCAGTATTTTTTTTGCACCTGAATCTCCTTCGAGTTCCAGTAATGATGCAAAGATAGTTCTATCAAATAAAGCCGGCGTGCCGATGCTGTTATCATAACTACATGCAACCATGGGTTTGTCGGAGGATTCGTATTTTTTTACCAGTTTTTGCAACAACTCTTTAGTAACAAATGGCTGATCGCACACTATCAGGATTACAGCTTGTACATCCGGATTAATTTTTAACAACTCCTTCAATCCGTTCCGGATGGAGGAAGCCATTCCTTCTTTCCATTCATTGTTTACCAGTACTATGTTACCAGCCTGTGTAGCCTCTTTTATCAACTGATCTGCATTGGCGCCAAGAACTGTTACGACAGGTTTTGCACCGGTTTCGACAGCCAGGTCAATTGCGTGCCTTAATAAACTTTTACCTTTATATAGCAGCAACTGCTTAGCTTCTCCCAAACGGGTAGAAGCGCCTGCCGCAAGTATTACAACTCCATTATTGCTGCCCGTCATTTTAGCGAATAATTTTAGCTGTTCGAAGTTACTCTTACTTCTTCAATTGTAGTGGCGGAGCGGTTGTGAATGGTAGCTGAATGTTCCCGCAAAGGGCTGGCATTTTTTCGGGACAATACCGCTTTTATTTCTGCAAGAATGGATAAGGCGATCTCTTCGGGTGTTTCGGCTCCAATATCCAACCCTACCGGGCTATGTATCCGCGATAGTTGTTCTTCATTTAAATGGAGCCCATCTTCTGCTAACTCGTTGATCATTCTTTCCAGTTTTTTTCGGGGACCAAGCATGCCGATAAAGACAATATCTTTCTTAACCAATTCGGCGAGCATGGCCATATCATAATTATAATTATGCGTCATCAGCAGGAAAACAGTTTGATCATCTATGTACACTTGTGAAAGTACATTCCCTGGTTTTGATACCAATACCTGGCAGCCGCTGGCGAATCTTTCTGGTTTTGCATAGTTTGGCCGGCCATCAACGATAGTAGACTCCCAACCGAGGGTGTTGGCCATTTCTACAAGAGGAATGGTGTCATTACCGGCGCCGATGACGATGAGTGATATTGCGGGCTTCGTCATTTCGATGAAAGCAGTCACCTCTTTTTTACCAATGATATAATTTTTAAAACAGGAAGTTTGAGTTGCCAGCGCCGTATTGGCGTCGTTGATCAACATACTCCTGAATGGGATATCTTCTGTCGTTTCCTTAACAATGCCTTCCCCGGTAAATAATATACAAGTTCCCTGCTGCGAATCTTTTTTATGCCCTAATGAGAAAAGAGTTATCAATACTGCTTTTTGTCTTTTTATGGCTACCGCTTCAAGCAACTGTATGGGATTGTTTTGTTGCGCCGGGTTAATGGGTTCTATCAATACTTGTATGATGCCGTTGCAACCTAAGCCTACGCCAAATTTTGCATCATCATCATCCATCGTGTCGTAGGTAACCAGCATTGGCTTTTGCTGCGCCATTACGAGCAAGGCTTTACGCAGAGCGTCACCTTCGAGGCAGCCGCCACTTATTGCACCGGTCAACTGGCCATCATCTGTTATCAGCATTCGGGCTCCCGGCCGGCGGTAAGAGGAGCCTTCCACATGCACCACCGTAGCGAGCGCAGCCTGTTTACCTTGTTGCTGCGCCAACCCGCAGGCAGCGATGATATCCCTGATCTCTTTCATTCCTGTTAACCGTTTATTGTTTGCGTTTTTAAAGGTAAGTTTTATTCAGGTTTTACCAGAGAGGTTCAGAGTTATGAGTTATTAGTTATGAGTGTGAGGTACAGGGAGTTTACTTGCTGCCCAAAGATATACAGTACAAGAGGGCGACGCAACGGTGCAAAATTGAAATACAAATGTTTGGACAAAAATTTTTCTTAGCTGATTACATTTATCGATAAAATTATTTTTAGAAAATGTAAGTTTTTCTTCAAATAATCAACTTATGGTATAAAGAAATAATTTTCAATATGGTTGTACCAAATATGATAGCATGGAAAAAGAGTTTTTGAAATCTGTTCACGACTATCAAAAAATCATTTACAAGATCTGTAAAATGTACCGGGATAGTAAAGAAGACCAGGAAGACTTGTTCCAGGAAATTGTTTACCAGCTTTGGAAATCTTATCCCTCTTTCAAAGGTGAATCGAAAATCAGTTCTTGGATATACAGGATTGCATTGAATACCGCAATGGCTGTTTATCGCAAAACGAAACCTGCTGTCGAATACCTGCCCGATTTACCCGAGCAGGCAAGTTGGGATGATGGAAATATTTCCCAAAATGAAGAGCGTTTGTTTGGGGCGCTGCGATTGTTAAATGATCCGGAGAAAGCCCTGGTATCGCTTTACCTCGAAGACTTTAGCTACCAGGAAATAGCGGCAATAATGGGAATAACGGAAAGCAATGCAGGCGTGCGTTTAAACAGGATAAAAAATAAATTGAAAATAATTTTAAAATAAAAATTATGGAACTAGATGATTTAAAACCTGGCTGGCAAAATGCTGGGGGAACTTCGAAGACCGAAGCTGAAATACTGAAAATGACAAAGATCACCCATCATCCTTCGGTGAAAAAGATCAGAACAAAATTGATCATTGAAACGATAATGCTTGCATTTTTTTTAACCGTGTATTACGATTGGTTTGATGGTGATAAAAAGCCGGTGTATGCAAACGTATTGTTGGTGTGTAGCCTGCTTGCCTATATCCTCAACGATGTGATCGGTTACATTTCTTTGTTACAGCCAATTCGCGGGTCGAACCTGAAAACCTCTGTTGAAAAATATTTGGCAGGGATAAAAAGGTTGTCTGTATTGTCGATCTTTTTTTCTTTTGTGTATGGTGTTTGCTTCATCGTATTTTTTACATCGGTGATAAATTTTAATAGGGAAAAGAAATTTATACTGCTGGGAATTATGGTGCTGCTGGTTCAGGCCACGCTTTGGTCGTACAGAATTTGGAGAAGATGGATAAAAGCTTTGAAGCAGCAGGTGAGCGATATGGAGTTTGATGAAGGGTAAGTGTCGTTTACGTTGTAGTCGTTAGCCGGTATTTATTTTGACCAGTTTGCTATATTCAATTCTTTTATACGCTTGAAGTGATCCGTGTTATTTGTCACCAGTTGCAAGTCACTTATAATAGCTATGCCTGCGATCAAAGTGTCTGTATGACCTATTTCTTTACCCTTTTTTCTTAGATCGGCCTGAATTATCGCCGCTGCTTTAGCCATCGGCAATGTTAATGGGATTACTCTGTTTAATGAGATGAATTCCTCAAACTTTGCCAATTGATTTCTTGCATCCTTGTAATAAAGGCCGTTAAGAATCTCATAGTAAGTGATAATACTTAAACTTACAAAACCATGTTCCTTTAGGTGCTCATTTACTTTGTTTACGACTTTCAAATTACCTCTTAGAAATTCGGAGAGAATATCTGTATCAAGCATAGACACCTTCATAGTTCTATGTTTCGGTCAAAAAGGTTCGACCTGGTTTCCTTTGTTCGCTTAACGAAATCTGAATAGTCCTTACTACTCATATCGCTGAAAGCGCCGCCAAACGAAAGTATCTTTTTTCTCAGCGCTTCAGTTTTTTTCGACTTGGGGGTGAGTGAATGGACAAACTGGTAAACCTCATCGAGCCGATCGGCAGGAATATCCTTTATCTCTTTTATGATTGTGTTTATTGTCAAAATTTGCTTTATTTATTTTAATAAAGATAATAAAAATGAGCCGTTTTATGCAAGGTCATCAA
>JBDSAP010000197.1:0-20176 GCA_039922055.1 Ferruginibacter sp. | reverse complement strand
AATCTCTTCGATCTTTTCATCCTCTTTCACTTCCTCATCCTTTACAATTTTAGGAGGAGTAAACTTAACCTGGTTAATTTCCGGAGGCGGTGGCGCCTTTGGCGGCGGTGGTGGTGGTGGCGGTGGTGGAGCGTCATTTTTCTTAATCTCCGCCATCTGGGTGTCCAGCACTTCGATTTCTTCTTTAGCATTTTTACTAATCATTGCCGAAAAAACAGTACCCAAAAAAGCAAATAATACTAACCCAAGGGTTACTAATATCGCTTTTGTGAGGCGTTTATTATAAGTTTTTCGAAGATCGTATGCGCCATATTCCTTATTCTTACCATCAAAAATGATATCAAGAACATCAGCGCTTAAAATTTTATTTATTTCCATTGTGAAATGTTTTGTTAGTTAGATTCAAAATTTGAGCAATTCCATACCTATTTTATCCCGTTGGCTTCCTCCGTCCTTTTAATCAACATTGCTTCAGTCTCACTCATATCCACTTCAGCATAGTGACCGGGAGGAACGGTACTGATCGCCATTTCGTCCAAAATATCAATCGCATTTTTGAATGTTGCGTCCTTATCGGATTTAATGATGTACATCAAATCTCCGATGGGGGTTGCCTTCTTTTTATCAAGGATTATCTGCCTGATGTCTTTGAAGTTGCTACTCTTAAATTGCGCTGATGCTTCTGTAGGAGACAATTCACCAAAGTAGTAATATACCTGGTCGTTTTTCCCTAATAATAAGGTCATCGCACCTGAATTTTTCACTTTAAGCTGATTGGTAGAATCATCCTTAGGTTCATTCATTGACATAGCCGTAGGGGTACTCATAGTTGTGGTGAATACAAAGAATGTAATCAACAAAAAACCCAGATCAACCATTGGAGTTAAATCTACCCTGGTACTCATTTTTTTTGATTTCTTTACTCCAGGGCCCTTTTTATGCCCGCCACCGGACGATGTATCCATTTCTGCCATATCGATAATTTTTAGCTGATTGTTACAATCAATGAACGATTATTTGTTTTCAGCAGCATTTGCTGCAGTTTGCGCCAGCTCCGAATTAAGTGGAACTCCTTCGGGGTTGGTCACAATCTTAAATTTAAAAATATCATTCTTTTTAAACGCATCTTTAATGGATTTAAAAGCTGGATACTTGGACGCATTATCACCCTTAACCAGCAAGTTCAGGTTATCCATACTTTCGCCGGCATAAGAGCGCACCACACTGCCAATCCAG
Organism: Ferruginibacter sp.; assembly: GCA_039922055.1. Classification (GTDB taxonomy): domain Bacteria; phylum Bacteroidota; class Bacteroidia; order Chitinophagales; family Chitinophagaceae; genus Ferruginibacter. Next base: position 18,940 of record JBDSAP010000197.1, on the reverse strand, counting down.
TCCGACAGTTCATTTGTTGTACTATCACCAATCGGAATTCCGTCCATTCTTTTGGGCTCCATTGGTTCTGCCAATTGCAACATACTTTTAAGTTTGTTAAATGGCATACCTATAAATTCCATTTTCCTTAGCTTGGTCACCTCAGTTGCGGAAAGGCCCAAAGCTTTGGTGGCATTGATATCATCGATGATAGCATTTTTCTTGGCCTTATCGCCTAACATCAAATAAACTTTACCTTCCTTCGTAAGTGTTACAAGAATAGCCTCCTCCTTTGCAATTTTTGTAGAAACAGATGAGGGCGTTAGAACAGCTACAGCTTCAGGCGGTTTGGTTTTCGTTGCCAGGATAAAAAAAGATAACAGCAGAAAAGCAACATCACACATTGCCGTCATATCAACAGTTGTGCTTTTTCTCGGTAATTTAACTTTCGGCATTTCAAAAAATTTAAGTGTTTTCTATTTACACCTTAAGATGCAAATTGCTGATTATTCCATACCATTATTTATACAGGGAAGCAAAACTCTGAGTTAAAGTAAAGCCTGATTCATCAATACCATAAGTGATACCATCGATCCTCGTAGTGAATACGTTGTAGAATATAATAGCAAGAGCAGAAGTACCGATACCCAAGGCTGTATTGTACAAGGCTTCCGAAATACCAACCGATAACTGTGTTGCTGCCGCTCCACCACCTGAATCTTCTCCAAGTGCAGAAAACGCTTTAATCATACCGACCACAGTACCCAACAAACCAATCAATGTTGCAACAGAAGCAAGCGTTGATAAGAATACGAGATTTTTTTCAAGCATCGGTAATTCAAGTGAGGTTGCTTCTTCAACTTCCTTTTGAATTGCCAACACTTTCTGCTCGGTCGCCAACTCTGTATTATTGATCATATCCTTATAACGATGCAGTCCGGCTTTCATAACATTTCCTACAGAACCTTTTTGCCTATCGCATTCTGCCAGGGCCGCATCAACATTTTTGTTAGCAAGGTGGAATTGTACTTTTCTAACAAAATCGGCATTACTTCCAGTTCCAAGCGCCCTGGAAATAGTCAACATTCTTTCGATGACAAAAGTGATTACTGTTAAAAGACATCCGATTAATACGGGTACAATAATCCCTCCCAGGTACATTTTATTCAAGGCTCCCTTTGGCCCTTCGTGTGATGGCCAGAACGCACCTGAACGCGGCTTAGTAAATCCTGAAGGATCACCAAGAATAAATCTCCAGAATACATACCCCACAATTATACAAACCAATGGAGCAATCCATGATATAGCATTACTGGATTTTTTTACTTGTACTGTGGTTGATGGTTTAACAGTTGCAGTTGATTTAGTTTCTGCCATAACTTGGAATTTTTTTTAGTGAGTTAAAATTAATTGCTGTTTGGTTAATTTTTTAATTCTACAATGCTAATGAAAAAAGTATTTCAACAATCAAATGTTGGAGATTTTTTTGGAAAGCACAAGTTAGGAAATTTATTGAAGGAAATTCAATGACTTTATATTTTTTCAGTTTTTCTCAAACTGCGTGTGGGAAATATAAACCGATTAAATTTCACAAAAAAAAGATCATTAAAATCAAACGCTATTCATACCTCAATGCAACTATCGGATCAAGCTTTGCTGCTTTATAAGCCGGGTACAATCCCGCTAATAAGCCCACTAAACTACATACTATAACACCGATGATGACCCATGCCCACGGAACCACGAATCCGGTCTTCAACAGCACAGCGACAATGTTGCCAAACAGGACGCCTGTTATAATGCCTACAAGCGCTCCCATCAGGCTTATGAGAATAGATTCCCACAAGAACTGCGCCCTGATTTCAGAGGCTTTCCCGCCCAGAGATTTGATAAGTCCTATCTCCTTGGTCCGTTCGTTTACCGCCACCAACATTATATTCATCAATCCGATTGCTGCGCCTATTAACGTGATCAATGCGATAGCGAGCGTTGCATATTTTAAAAATCCAAGGTTCTTCATCAGGGATTGAGCAATGCTATCACTTTTATCGATGTAGAAATTATCATCTTCTTTTATGTCTAATTTACGTACCGGCCTGAAAGTGCCGCGAGCCTCTCCTACCGCTATGTCCATCATCTTCATATCATTTACGAGGATAGCTATGTTGTACGATTTATTTTCGGATCCATATATCCTCCTTACATTATTATAAGTAGTAATTACCACCTTGTCAGCATTCATAAAAGCACTGCTCCCTTTATCTTTCAATATACCAATCACACGGTATTTATTATTAGCAACACTAATTATTTTGTCAAGAGCCCGCTGTGTGTTTTCACCAAAAAGTTTTTCGGCAATCACATTCCCGATCACACAAACACTTCTCCCACTTTCCACATCGGCTTCATTAAAGTCACGTCCGTAGGAAAGTTCGTACCCATTTAATTGTAGATAATTTTCATCACCCCCGATTATTCTAACATCGGGATTTGATTTCTTACTTTCAGTATTTACGATGATACCTCCAGGGCCTGGCAACGCGATACCCACTATTGCAGGGAACGCATACCTTGCCTTGAAGGCCCTCGCTTCTTCAAAGGTGATGGGTTTTCCTTCGCTTGATTTTTTTGCTATTAAAGAATTGCGGGTTGTTTTTTTTGCACGGTCCCTGTTTGGGCCCCCGCCAAATCTTACGTTCCGGTCTTTAAACCGGATGCTAAATGCATTGGCGCCCATTGTTGAAAAACTTTTGGTGAGGCTTTGATTAACAGCCTCCACCGCAGTAATGATGGCAATCAGGGCCATAATACCCAGAGCTATAATTATAACAGTAATCGCCGTTCGCAGGCGGTTGCTTTTAATAGTAGTATACGAGAGCGCAATGGAGTCCGTTGTCTTCATGTAATAAATTCTAATTAAAGTTAGTCTCGAAAAACAACTTCTCTATAAAAATTTATAAAGGCTAACACGATTACAATAGGTGCAGTGCTTTAAGAATATTTCTAAAAATTGGGATGGGAGATTTAATCGAAAACTTAGTATTAGTAGTGCAGCCAATCTGTGATGAGTGTAGGGAACAATCCTAAAATAATAATAAGCGCAGCAGTGATGATGAGCAGGGATTTGAATGCTATTGTAACATCATTACTTATAGGAGGCTTTGCATCGGTGCCTGCTGTGGGACGAAGATCTTTAAAAAACATTGCCTGTATGATCTTGAAATAATAATAGGCGCTGATAGCCGCACACAACACGGCAAACAGCACCAGCCAATGTTGATGACCATTCCGAAGCGCTGCCATCAGCATATAAAATTTACTTATAAAACCCGCGGTTAGGGGGATGCCCGTTAGCGATAATAAAAAGATGGTAGCCGTAACCGCCAATACAGGTTGTTGCTTGGCCATGCCATTGAATCCTTCAAGGGTATAATCTCTCATCTTGATAAGAATTGCAAACATTCCGATGGTAGCTAAACTATACGCAGCAGAATATAAAATCAAACCTTCTTTGGCTGCATCATTCAAAGCAAAAATTGCGAGCAGCATAAAGCCAGCCTGGGCAATGCTGGAATAAGCAAGCATCCGCTTTACGCTTTGTTGAAATACGGCCGTAAGATTTCCGATAAACAAAGTAGCCGCTGTTATGATAGCTATCAGCGTTTGCCATTGAGCCTGCACTTTACCGAAAGAGTTTTCGAATAACCGGATAAATGCGATAAAGCCCGCGATCTTAACGATGGTAGACATAAACGATGTGAACACGGTAGGTGCCCCATCATACACGTCGGGAGTCCAGAAATGAAATGGCGCCGCCGATACTTTGAACGACAAGGCGATCATCATGAATACTAACCCGATGGCGAGCATTACGGGCATTTTGCCTTCACCCAAATTTATATTGCCGATATAAAAAGATCCTTCAGAATTACCGCCGTATATAAATGCGATACCCATCAGCATGATGCCTGTAGAAAAAGCACCCATCAAAAAATATTTAAGTGCAGCCTCGTTACTTTTTAAGTTGAGTTTGTCGGTGCCTGTTAAAATATATAATGGGATAGATAAAATTTCGATGCCGATAAATAATATAAGCAGGGTGTTAAAAGTGGCGCATAAACACACTCCGCATAAAACAAAAAAGATAAGCGCAAAATATTCGGACACATGCGGCCCGGCCTTTTCAATATCTCTGCCACTCAGTAAAACATACAGCAAAGTACATAACAATGCAATTGTAATAAAAGTAAGGTTGAAACTATTGAAAGATAACATGTCCCTTACATCAATGGCAAAGAATGGCTCGCCTGAAACTAATTCCATGCCGTTGGCGGTGATGATGAGAATGAGTCCGGCTATGGCCCAATATTTACAGACCGATTTATTCTTGAAGAATACTCCTCCAAACATCATTACAATACCCCAGATTGCTGTTAATATAATTGCGTTCATACAGAATCCGTTGTAAGCGGACTAATTAATTGATTACTTAAATCTTGTTATAATTGCTGTGACGGTATCTTTTGTAAGATCGAAAAATGGCTGAGGATAAATACCTGCAATAAAGATCATCACCACCACTACACCCAATATAAATTTTTCATTTATTGAAATATCCCTCATCGCTTCAGTAACAGTATTCGCCTCTCCATAAAATACTTTTTGTATCATGCCTAAGATGTAAACGGCTGCCAGGATAATACTTAAACAAGCTGCCGCGGCAAACCAGCTATTGTATTGAAATAAACCGCTGAACATCATGAATTCCCCAACGAACGCATTGGTAAGTGGCAATGCAATATTGGCCAACGCAATAACTACCAGCATGATCGTTAACACAGGAGCTTTATGCGCAATACCAGATAGTTGCGAAATTTTTCTTACGCCTGTTTGCCGTTCTATTAATTCTATTACTATCCATAAACCAATAATATTTATTCCATGGCTGAATACCTGTATCATCACTCCTTCCAGGCCAATTTCTTTTCTGCTGAATAATGCGGCGCACATTAAACCGATATGCGCTATAGACGAATAAGCAACCATCCGCTTAAGATCATCTTGTTTCATTGCAATCAAACTTGCATAAATGATCCCGATCACTGAAAGAGCGATCACCAAATTATCAAATTTATCAACGGCGGCAGGAAACATCGGCAATATCCAACGCAATACGCCAAACACACCCATTTTTACCATGATGCCGCTCAATACCATTGTGACGGCGGCGGGTGATTGCTCGTATGTATCCGGCTGCCAGGTATGGAAAGGGAAGATGGGCATCTTTACAGCAAATGCAGCAAAGAACAACCAAAACAACCAGTTCTGCTGTGATGGTATTAGCGCCACGGAATGAAACGCCGTCATCGAAAAACTATGATCTGAAAATGGAGTAGCGGCTGTGTGCAGGTACACATAAATGATACCGATGAGCATCAGTAGTGACCCGGTAAAGGTGTAAATGAAAAATTTAAACGTGGATGAAATTCTTTTTTCACCACCCCACCTGCTACATAAAAAATAAACCGGTACCAGTGCAAGTTCCCAAAAGAAATAAAATAATAATGCATCTGTTGACAGAAACACACCCATCAACCCTGTCTGGGTTAATAACATCAGGCCATAAAAAACATTGGAACTTTTATAAGAATTTTTATACGTGGCAATGAAAATGATCGGGAACGAAATTGCAGTTAAAAAAGTAAGCACTCTTCCTAATCCATCGAGGCTTACAGAAAAACTGGCGCCCATATATTTAAGCCATTCGTAGTTGAAAGCAAGGCCATTTAGATCAATGTCATTTTTATAATACAAACTGGCGCAGGAGATGAACAATGTAATGACCGCAGAAAACAAACTCCACGCCTTTACCGCGGCATCTTTTTTAATAACAAAAGTAATCACGCCAGCTACCAACGGAAAGAAGATCAATAAATGCGGGATAGTTATGTTATTACCAAACATCAAGAAATATTTTACAAAAACAACTGAATAATAAATAAAACCAGGATACCAAACACCATTAACAACACGTAGGTGCCTACCTGCCCATTTTGCAATAAACGGATCTGCCGGCTTCCATAATTAACTGCCTTGCCAACCCCGTTAACCACTCCGTCAATCACATTTTTTTCGATTACATTATTAAAGAAAGCAGCAAATGATTTTACGGGCCTGGTTATGATCGCATCATACAATTCATCTACATACCATTTATTGGATAATATTTTAGCGAAGCCTGTTGGTTGAGCTTCATCATGCTCATATTTTTTAAACTTGTTAGCCGCATACAATAAGGCTAACAATGATCCTCCAACTGATACGCCCATTAAAAAATATTCCGTTGAATGTGCAAGTGGAACATGGACTGCAAGCTCATTGCTTTTTTTAAATATGGGTTCAAGAAACGCTTCAAGCCGGTGACCACCATGCATAAAAATATCCGGGATACCGATCCATCCGCCCACTACCGCAAGTACTGCAAGTATGATGAGCGGGAAGGTAATGGCCGCAGGGCTTTCATGTAGATGATGTTCCTGCTCTTGTGTTCCCCTGAACTTACCAAGAAAGGTCATGCCATATAAACGGAACATATAAAAAGCTGTAAGAAACGCACCTGCTACACCGATGCCCCATAACACTGTGGACCATCCAGCATGTTTTGCATACACAGCAGCAAGTATTTCATCCTTTGAAAAGAAACCCGAAAACGGTGGCATACCGGCAATTGCAAGACATCCCAATAGGAAAGTAATATGAGTAATGCCCATGTGTTTTTTGAGGCCGCCCATATTACGCATATCCTGTTCACCACCCATTGCATGTATCACGCTGCCTGCTCCCAAAAATAACAGGGCTTTGAAAAATGCATGTGTCATCACATGAAATACAGCGCCGGTATAAGCGCCAACACCTAAGCCTAAAAACATATAACCAAGCTGACTAACGGTTGAGTATGCCAGCACTTTTTTAATATCATTTTGTTTCAATGCGATGGTTGCAGCAAGGATCGCTGTTGCCAAACCGATAACAGTTATCACGCCCTGCGTAGCAGGCGCCATCGTAAATAAAATATTGCTACGGGCAATCATGTAAACTCCTGCGGTTACCATGGTTGCAGCATGTATCAAAGCACTTACGGGTGTGGGACCTGCCATTGCATCCGGCAACCAGGTGTATAAAGGTATCTGTGCACTCTTACCGGTTGCGCCAACAAATAGGAGCATAGTAATTCCCACAATATCAAAGCTGGATAATTTGGAAACATTATCAAATACGGTTTGATAATCTGTTGTGCCAAGTTTGGCGATAAGCCAGAATAATGCAAGTAAAAAACCCATGTCCCCGATACGGTTCATGACGAAGGCCTTTTTTGCAGCGGTGTTATTGCTATGATCTTTAAACCAATATCCAATTAACAGGTAAGAACATAATCCTACTCCTTCCCAACCAATAAACATGATGATATAATTGCCGCCCATTACCAGCAACAACATAGAAAATATAAAGAGATTGAGGTAAGCGAAATATTTTGCAAAGTCTTTCGGCTCTTCCGAATGCATGTATGAAGTTGAATACACATGTATTAAAAAACCCACGCCTGTAATGATAAGCAGGAAGAGGGAAGAAAGTTGATCGACCTGGAAATCAAAGCCCACTTTTAGTCCCTGGGTATTGATAAAATTAAAATAATGAGCAAGATGTGTATTGCCTTCTTTTACGCTAAAGAATACATACAAGCTGATGAGGAATGAACCCAATATTACACCGCTGCCGATTATTCCGGAAAGTGTCTTCGATAAATTTTTTCTTCCAAGACCATTGATCAAAAAACCGATCAACGGTAAAAAAGGAATCAACCAAACTATTTGTAGAATATTATTCATAAGCCCCGAAAGGGATTTTTTTTATTTCTTTTAAACCGCAATTAATATCTGAAAACATCCGGTTAATCATTCTCTTGCCTTCCTCCCCTTCGGGGCTGGGGGCTTAATTTTTTAACCTGTTCAAAAAATTGACGTCTACTGAATGCACATTTCGATACATCATTACAATAATAGCAAGCCCTACACTTACTTCCGCGGCCGCAACCACCATAATGAAAAACACAAAAATTTGTGCATCACCCGCTGCATTCGGGTTAACGGCGCCTATAGCCTGGTTGTGCATTTTTGAAAACGCCACCAATAAAAGGTTCGCCGCGTTCAACATTAGTTCGATACACATGAAAATGATGATCGCATTGCGGCGGACCAGTACTCCAATTACACCGATAGTGAATAATGCAACTGCTAAAAATATGTAATAATATACCGGCATAAATTCATTTAATTTAATAGTCAGTTAGCGTGCGTTGCAAAAAGAACGCTAAAAGAATTTATAATGTTTTCCTCTGCTTTAAACTCGTGTCTATTTTTTAGATATCACCACAGCTCCTATCATAGCGCTTAAAAATAAAACACTGCTTATTTCAAAAGGAAATACATAATCTGTAAATAAAGCCATCCCGAGGTTTTTGATCAACCCAACATCTGCGCTTCCCATCTGCATCGCCTGTGTAGTGACGGCCGTTTGTTTCAATGCCGCCACAAGCACCAACAGCAGGGAGCACCCCGCAATGGTTCCGCCATATAAAACCAATTTATTTTTTTGTGGAGGTTCAGATTCTGCATTCAGGTTCATCAGCATTACCACGAATAAAAACAACACCATGATAGCGCCTGCATACACAATAATATTTACGATGGCAAGAAATTGAGCATTCATTAAAATATAATGCCCGGAGATAGCAAAGAAGGTGATGATAAGATATAATATACTATGTACGGGGCTTTTGCTGGCAACCACCATAGTTGCGCCACCCAAAGCCAGTATGCTTAAAAACCAAAATAGTATTTGCAATAAACTCATAAGTTGTTCAATTCGATCCCGCAAACGGGAGAAGCGTTTTATAAAAAGTTATTTTATTTTTACTCTTCCTCCTTTTGCTTTAGCGTATGCTTCAGGTTCCGTTACAGGATTAGGGATCAGGAGATCTTCCTTTCCATAAATAAAACCTTTACGCTGATAATTTGCGGGGGCAAATGTTTCGCTTAGATACACGGCATCCTTTGGACAAGCTTCTTCGCACAATCCACAAAAGATGCAACGCAGCATGTTCACCTCATATTTAGCTGCATATTTTTCTTCCCTGTATAGATGCTCCTCTCCTGCTTTTCTTTCTGCTGCTTCCATGGTGATAGCTTCTGCCGGGCAAGCCAATGCACATAAGCCGCAGGCAGTACAATTCTCTCTTCCTTCTTCATCCCTGTTTAAAATATGCAGCCCCCTGAATACCGGGCTGAATGGCCGCTTAACTTCGGGGTAATTGATGGTAGGCCTTTTCTTAAACATGTGCGAAAATGTGATGGCCATACCTTTAAAAATAGCTGGCAGGTAAGCCCGTTCCAATAGGCTCATGGGCTTTCTTTCTACTTGCCTTGCTTTGTTTGTTAATGGTTCCATGTTTTATTGTAGTCTGCGCAATGGAAAAAGTTGCGCAAAGATATTTTTATTGTTTAGAAATGCCAGTTATTTTGTTGGAATAAAATGAATGCACCAGTCACCAACATATTGATCAATGCAAGTGGTATCAAAATTTTCCATCCAAGATTCATCAACTGATCGTACCTGAAGCGTGGGATCGTCCACCTAACCCACATAAATAAGAAAAGGAAACATGCTGCTTTTATAAAGAATACTCCGGCATGGATAAGCGCCAGCCAGTTGACACCAATGCTATCTGCCAGCGCAGCGTCATTCACAAATGGAATATCATACCCGCCAAAATACAAGCTTACCATTACTGATCCGCTGAGAAACATATTGATGTATTCGGCAAAAAGGAAAAAGCCAAGCTTCATCGAAGAATATTCCGTATGATAACCGCCGATCAATTCATTTTCTGCTTCGGGCAAATCAAATGGTGTGCGGTTACATTCGGCAAAAGCGCAAATTAAAAAAATAAGAAAGCCTAAAGGTTGTTTAACGATGTTCCAGCTATACCAATGTTCCTGCTGTTGCTGGACGATCTCTTTAAGACTAAGCGTACCGGTTGTCATCAGCAAAGCGATCAGTGCGATACCCATTGCAAGTTCGTAGCTGATAATCTGGGAAGCTGCCCGTAACCCACCCATCAATGAAAACTTATTATTGCTGGCCCAGCTTCCAATCATAATGCCATACACACCAAGACTTACAACTCCAAATACATATAATATTCCAATATTGATATCTGCGATCTGCAATGAAATATCCCGATTAAAAAAATGGACCTTGTCTCCCCAGGGAATCACTGCACCAGTCATCATGGCGGTGAGCATTGCAAGGCAGGGGCCGAGAATAAATAATGCTTTGGAAGAAAAATTGGGAATGATCTCTTCTTTAAAAAATAATTTTAAGCCATCGGCTACCGGCTGCAATATTCCGAACGGTCCTGCACGGTTGGGGCCCCGCCTGTCCTGCATAATTGCGGCAACTTTCCTTTCGGCAAATGTTGCATACATGGCGATCACCAGTGAGGCCATTACCACAACAACAATCAAAACCAGTTTTTCAACAATCAAAGGAAGGTCAATGGTTAATAACATAACTTTTTATAAAAATTTAGTGTTGCGTTATTGTTTAACAAGAAACAATCTTGCAACTTTATAATCCACCCTGTTTATCGTTGGATCTTATTTATATCTTCAAATACTTCTGAATGTGCGGGGCCTGGGATATCACTTAAATGTATAGATGAATCATTCACCTCGCTTACATTACGTATATCCATCAACAGTTTGGGATCACGGCCACCCATTACATCCCGGATAGTTTCTTTGGGAACAACCAATCCCGGATATTTACTTTGTGAAATCACTGAATGGCGGCTCACTTTAGTTAAACCTTCAATTTCCCAATCACTTGTTTTCTTTTTATCAAAACGACAGGTATTACATATCCAGCCCGGCTTACCGTCATAGCTTTGCACTTCGCCCCATTGATCCTTTCGTGCTGTAACCCTGAAAACCTCATCGCCCCGCATCCATAGTGTAGTTTTACCGCAGCATCCTGGTGTTTCACAGTTGCGATGTGCATCTACCGGCTTGGTGAACCACACCCTGTTTTTAAAGCGGAATGTCCTGTCGGTTAAAGCCCCAACGGGACATACGTCAATCATGTTACCGCTAAAATCATTATCGATCGCCTTAGAAATATAAGTTGATATTTCTGAATGCTCTCCCCTGTCTAAAATGCCATGAACTCTTTTGTTAGTTAACTGATCCGCAACATAAGTACAACGATAACAAAGTATACACCTTGTCATGTGCAACTGTATATAAGGGCCGATGTCTTCTTTTTCAAACGTGCGGCGGGGAAATTCATAACGGGTGCCTTCTTTTCCATGCTCGTAGCCAAGATCCTGCAGGTAACACTCACCGGCCTGGTCGCAAACCGGACAATCCAACGGATGATTTAGTAATAAGAATTCAACGACTCCTGCCCTTGCATCTTTTACCTTTTCGCTCGTGATATTTTTTACGATCATTCCGTCCATAACAGTGGTGCGACAAGAAGCGACTAGTTTAGGCATTGGCCGTGGATCGGCTGTAGAGCCTGCGGCCACTTCCACCAAGCAGGTACGGCATTTACCACCACTACCCTGGAGTTTGCTATAGTAGCACATTGCCGGAGGCGCCACATCGCCACCTATTTGGCGTGCTGCATTTAGCACGGTGGTACCTGCCGGAACATCAATGGTGATGTTGTCGATGGTTACCTTAAATGTTTTTATTTCGTCTGCCATACTACAATAAATCTAAGTTAGAATCGTATTTATTGGCCTTTAAAAATGTTATCCAATGCTTTAAGTCAATAACAGGTTGACAATTTGTATTTTTCATTTGCTTAAATAGTTTGATCAATCTCTCATCCCTTCTTGAGCTTACAGCCTTCGTAATTTTCAACAAGGGTTTTATTGCGGTCGGCAAATTGAAATCTGCCAGATTTATTCCGCTACCGTTACATACTTTTAAAATCCACGTTTCAACTACTGGTCTTATTTGAATAAAGTAATGATCCTTTTTGCTATGCTTCCACAGTTTCAAAAAATCTGTCGTTCTTTTTTCTTCAAAAAATTTTAGGTAGTCCAACTTCTCTTTATCCTCATCAATAATGCCGATGCAAAAATCGTCTTTAAAATTATCCTGCATTTCTCTTGCAACCTTCCCATTTCCTTTGTGATGATTAACATACTCTTTATCCGCAGCTAAAAGAACTTCTATTAAACATGAATCAACATAGCACTCAGGAATAATGCACTTATTGCTGTTGCGCATGCGGCAAATAATTTTCCAGGTTCAAAAATAGATCTACGCCATATTGATAAATTTCATGCAGTTCATCATCTGCCATTCTCCTTATTAAAGTTTCTCCTGTTTCATTGTCATATCCCACTGTATAAATAGAGTAATCATCCTTTTTTAGATTTTCCATAAAATCATTTATTACAAACGGACTATGCGTTGCAATAAAGAACTGGTTATTATTCTCATCATACATAACATCGCTGGTAAACTTTGAAATGTAGGGCGGGAACATGTGCGCTTCAGGTTCTTCAAAAAGTAAAATCGTCTGCTTGTTGCTGCTTATAGATGTTTTAAAAAAAATTAATCTCTGTAAAGTATCCGCAACTAACTCATAAGGAATGGAAAAAATTCCGCCCGAAGTTCTTTTTAGTATAGTAAACTTTTGTTCACGTGTATCGTAAAGCATTTCTAGTTTATAAGGAACAAATAACTCTTCTATTTCCTTTCGCAAGGCTGAATTGGTCGATATAATGCTAAATAGGTTTTCGCCGTATGGATAAGACAGTTCAAAATAATCTTTTATGGAATAAGAAATTCTCTTTAAAAAGTCATATTTTCTTATAGTAGGTAAGTCATTTTCTTTCCCAATAGAGTTCCTTTTATAATCAAATATTTTGATTTCCTTTTCACCTCCAAAATAAAAATGTTTTTTTACACTAACATCACTGCTGTCATCCAGGAAAATTTGGCCGGTATCTTCCTTTTCAAAAGACGTCCCTTCTCTTTCAAATTGTTGTTTAAACTCTATGCTATTTCCTTTAAATCTTGCTACAAACCGATGCTTATCATTAATACGAACTTCCGCCTGCTTACCTATCTCCCCATTAAAAAAAAGAGTAGTCAAACTTTCAATTCTTACGAATGATGAAAAGTTAAGGTTTTGCTCCTCAATTGAAAAAAGTGATAAAGCCTCCAAAATATTACTCTTTCCTACATTAGGGTAACCAATAAAAATATTCACCCGCTTACACCCCTCAATTTTTTGATGGCGTATTGATTTAAAGTTTTTGATTTCTATGGTGTCTATGAACTCCATTCTTCTATTTAAGGTCAATAAATCCTGACTGCTTTTTCGTTAAGCCATTACCGGCACAGGTATCGGATCGGCGTAATGCGCCAAACCATAATTTCTTTTTAAACATTCTTCAGGGTTCAGCACATGCCACTCAAACTCATCGCGGAAATGCCTGATGGCTGCTGCTACCGGCCAGGCTGCTGCATCTCCCAACGGGCAAATTGTATTGCCTTCAATCTTGCGCTGGATATCCCATAGCAGATCTATATCCTTCATTTCACCTTTACCATTCTCAATCTTTTTCAAAATCCTTTCCATCCAGCCAGTGCCTTCCCTGCAAGGACTGCATTGGCCACAACTTTCATGGTGATAGAAGCGGGCAAATGTCATTGTATTTCTTACCACGCACTGGTCTTCATCTAATACAATAAAGCCGCCACTACCCATCATACTTCCGGTTGCAAAACCTCCGTCACTCAGACTCTCATAATTCATCAACCGCTTCTCACCCTTTGCTGTTGTAAGTAATAGATTGGCTGGCAAAATGGGAACAGATGATCCGCCCGGAATACAAGCTTTTAGTTGCTTACCGTTGGGAATGCCACCACAATATTCATCGCTGTAAATAAATTCTTCCACTGAGATCGTCATGTCAATTTCGTAAATGCCTGGTTTGTTGATATTGCCGCAGGCGGATATCAATTTTGTGCCAGTGCTTTTTCCGATTCCGATCTTTGAATAAGCATCTCCACCTTCGTTGATGATGGGAACTACTGCTGCGATTGTTTCCACATTATTTACTACAGTGGGACAATCCCATAATCCTTTTACAGCAGGGAAAGGTGGTTTGATCCTTGGATTTCCTCTTTTACCTTCAAGGCTCTCGAGCAGCGCGGTCTCTTCGCCGCAGATATAAGCGCCTGCTCCCCTTTGCATATATATTTCACAGTTAAAGCCGGTGCCCTGGATATTGTTTCCGAGCCAACCATTTTGCTTTGCTTCCGCAATTGCATTTTCTAATATATCCGTGATCCATGCATATTCACCTCTTATATAAATGTAGCTAACGTTGCTGCCCAACGCAAATGAAGAAACAATCATTCCTTCAATCAACAAGTGAGGTATAAACTCCATTAGGAACCTGTCTTTAAAAGTACCTGGCTCGCTTTCATCCGCATTGCACACAAGGTAACGTGCAACTCCTTCGGGCTTGGCCAAAAAACTCCACTTCATTCCCGTTGGAAAACCTGCACCACCACGACCTCTTAAACCACTTTTCTTTACTTCCTCTACAATATCTGCCGGCGCCATTTTTAATGCCTTTTCTACACTACGATAACCACCTTCACGGCGATACGTTTCGTACGAGCGGATACCCGGAACATTTGCTTTCTCTAATAATAATTTTCTACTCATCTATTGCTTATAACGGTTGAGGCATTCTTTCTTGCAACAAAAAACAGCGTGATTAATAATTCCATCTTCTATTTATTATTTTTCAGTTTGGCAAGCAACATCCTCATCGGATGCAGTGTTCTGGTAAATGGATTTAATACCAGGCCTAAGGATTCTAAAGTAGTTGCGCCTAAAAGTGGTTCATCGCCCTCTTCGCCATACACAACCGGCGCCGGACCGCCCTCGCCTTCAAACTCAAAATAAGCACTGCAAACCTTTCTGTTTAACTTGGTACCATCAGCCAATGAAAAGGTCATTTCTTTATACGGGTCAATATCTAATTGATCCAGGATATTTCCCGGCACTAAACTGTACACGGCTCCACTGTCTATCAGAAAATTAACTTCCGCTACCTTGGTTGATTTGCGGTGTTCTTTCACTTTTAATATCGCATTGGTTATACCCATTATTTAATTCGCTTTTGATCTGCATTCCTCAATGATCGCATCCACTTTTTCTTTTGTTAGATGCTCCCGGTAAGTAGCACCTAACTGCATCATTGGTGCATAGCCACATGCGCCAAGGCATTCAACGGTTTTCAATGTAAATAAACCATCAGCAGTTGTTTCGCCTGCACCGATGTTTAATCTTTGTTTTATGTAACTGATTATGTTATCGCTTCCATTCAGCATACAGGGACCCGTTTGGCAAACTTCAAATATAAATTTACCAACGGGCTTTAAATTATACATGCTGTAAAAACTCGCTACTTCATAAACTTCGATGGGCTCAATTTTCAGTAAAGTAGCCACGTAATCCATTACGGGTGTATCGAGCCAGCCACCAAATTCTTCCTGGGCTATGTGCAATACCGGAAGCAGCGCACTCTTGTGCTTGCCCGCAGGATAGCGGCTCATGATCTCGTTTACCTTATTAAGTTTATCCGCTGAAAATTCAATGCTCATTTCTCTTCTTGATAATTTTACGCAATTTGTTTACATCATCTTTATCCATTAACCTGCCGACTGCAATCTTATTTTCAATCAAATGATTTACGTGAATTACTTGCATTAAAACACCCCCATCTTCATATTTGATACTTTGGCGGTAAACTTCATCGAATTCTACTCCGGGTAATTCACAAAACAAATCTATTCGTACTGGTTCATATCCCAATTTAATAAAACCATTTACATCCATGAGATCATCTTGAGTAATGTCCAGATATTTTAGACCAAACTCATTAATGCTCTTCAATAACTTCTCACAATTTCCAATAGATCTTTCATAAAAAATATCCATGTCCTTTGTAGAACGATGATGACCGTGAATAACTACAGCCATCCCCCCTACCAAAACATATTTAACCTGATTTTTATTAAGCAGTGCAATAAAGTCAGAAAAATCTTTTTCAAAAATCATCCTCGTCAGTTTGATTCTTTATTTTCTTTTCTGCTATTTTTTCCATCTGCGGATAGGGCTTGTATTTACTTGTCCAATTCATCTGCTTTAAGGAATACAGCTCGGTCAACCTTTGCGTTGGGGTTAAACTCATCCAATAGTTAATATCGGCTTCTTCTGCCTCAGCAAACGAAACCTTTTTTGCAACCATCGCTATATTTCTCTGTCTTTCCATGTAAATTCAATTTAAGCATCAAGTTCTCCAGCGATCAAATTCAAACTGCTCATTGTAATAACCGCATCGCTCAGCATGCCACCCTGTACCAACTCAGGAAATGCCTGGTAATAAATAAAACAAGGCCGCCTGAAATGCAGGCGATAAGGCGTGCGGCCACCATCGCTAATGAGATAAAAACCTAACTCTCCATTAGCTCCTTCTACTGCGGTATAAAGTTCTCCTGCCGGTATATCAGTTTCGCCCATGATGATTTTGAAATGATAGATGAGCGCTTCCATTTTTGTGTACACATCTTTCTTTTCGGGCAGGTAATATGCAGGCGCATCCGCATGAAATACTTCGGCTTCGGCCCCTTTAAATTCCTGCACCTTTTTATATGCTTGTTCAATGAGTTTGATACTTTCCCACATTTCTTCATTACGCACCAGGAACCTGTCGTAACAGTCGCCTGTTTTGCCGATCGGGATAGTGAAATCAAAATCTTCATAGGAGCTATAGGGCGTATGCACCCGCACATCATAATCAACTCCTGCGGCTCTTAAATTTGGTCCGGTAAAGCCATAGTTCAGCGCCCTTTCCGCACTTATTGGTCCGCAGCCAATGGTGCGTTCCATAAATATCCTGTTACGGGTAAACATCGCTTCAAACTCCTTTAACTGCTTTGGATAAGTAGCAAGGAATTGTTCGAGTTTTTCAAATGCTGCGTTGGTGAAATTTCTTTCGAAGCCGCCAATGCGGCCCATATTTGTTGTGAGGCGTGCGCCACATACTTCTTCATAAATTTCATAGATCAATTCCCTGTACTGCATCAGGTATAGAAACCCGGAGTAAGCGCCACTATCAACACCCACAATCGAATTACAAATGAGGTGATCAGAAATCCTGGCCAACTCCATGATGATGATCCTTAAATAATCGACCCGCTTTGGTATCTTAACGGCTAATAAAGTTTCGCAGGTAATGTGCCATCCGATATTATTGATGGGGGATGAACAATAATTTAAACGGTCTGTAATGGGCGTGATCTGGTATAGCGGCCTGCGCTCAGCCAGCTTTTCAAATGCCCTGTGAATGTATCCTACAGTAGAGGTCGCTTTCAAGATCCGCTCCCCATCCAACTCCAATATATTTTGAAAAACGCCGTGCGTAGCCGGATGAGTAGGCCCGAGGTTAAGTGTAGTAGTTAACTTTTCAATACTTCCTTCCGGTAATATAATATGATCGCTCATGCACCGTGCCCAAAAGGGAATTTTACCTTGGCTTCAATTGAAGCACCAGTTGATTAAAAATATATAATGAACTCCTTACTAAAATTCTTTTTTGTCTTCATACAAATTACCACGTCCAAACATTTCATCGTCTTTGTCGGTTCTTGATTGGTCTTCCATCGGATATTCCTTCCGCAAAGGAAAGTAATCCATTTCATCTACGTTCAATATCCTGATGAGATTGGGGTGACCGCTGAAATTGACCCCGAAAAAATCATAAGTTTCTCTCTCCATAAAGTTAGCAGACTGGTAAAGAGCTGTAGCGCTGAAAACATCCGGTGTATTGATATCTGTAAAAACTTTGAAGCGGATTCGTACATTATCAACCAGGTTATGCAGGTGATAAACCACTGCCAATTCTGCGCCTTTACTATCGGGATAATGTACTGCCTGTAGATCCGTTAAAAATTGAAACCTCAACTCAGCATCATCAAAAAGAGATTGTAAAACTTTCAGGTTAAGATCTTTGTGGCTCGTGAAAGTGAGCATACCATAGGGCTCCTTCCAATCATACAACTGATCGCCAAATTTTTCTGTGAGTTTTTGTTGTATTACTTCGTTGGTTAAAGACATAAAGCTTTTAGCTTTTTAGCCTGCGGGCTATGACGTTATTTTAAGTGCACACTAATTTTGGCTCGTAATTCTTCGAATTCCTTTTATTGAATTCCGTAACTCTCCAATAAGGCTTTATACTGATCACCATTTCTTCTCCTGATCGTTTCCTGTCCTACCAACTCCTGTATCTTTAAAAATCCATCAAGGATAGCTTCCGGTCTTGGAGGACAACCTGGCACATACACATCTACAGGTATCACCTGGTCGATACCTTGCAACACGGAATAGGTATCAAAAATACCGCCACTGCAAGCACAGGCCCCTACTGATAAAACCCAGCGTGGCTCTGCCATTTGGAGATAAACTTGTTTGAGGACCGGGCCCATTTTTTTAGAAATAGTTCCCATAACCATCAACAGATCACATTGCCTTGGTGAAAAGCCTACCCTTTCAGAGCCAAACCTTGCAAGGTCGTAGTGACTGGCCATGGTAGCCATAAACTCGATACCGCAACAGGAAGTAGCAAAAGGAAGCGGCCAGATAGAATTTTTGCGGGCCAATCCAACGACCTTTTCGAGAGAGGTTGCCATAAAGCCATCACCCATCATCCCCGCCGGGGCCTCTACCATTTTAAGCTTTGAATTATATTGAACCGGACGTGCCATGATAATTTGAAAATTTGAAAATTACTCAATTTGAA
>JBDSAP010000196.1:0-25739 GCA_039922055.1 Ferruginibacter sp. | reverse complement strand
TTAATGCCGGCAATTGAAATCGCATGGCCGCCAAGATAAGTGTTGATGGTATTTAGCTCTTTCATGTTTTGCCGGATATCAGCAAAAGGAATAGCCGGATCATCCAGCAGTTCTTTTTTATACGATCTAACACTAAGGTCAATCATAACACGTGATGAATGTTTCCATTGTTAAGCCAGGACCAAATGCGGCGGTAAATATTGTAGCAGGTGCGCTTGCCGGATCAGTAGATAACTCGTTTAAAACTTTCTGTAAAACAAATAGCACTGTCGGTGAACTCATATTGCCGTATTCTTTTAAAACATCGTAAGAATATTGCAGGTTTGCATCGCTAAGGGCAGCACTTTTTTGAATTGCCCCCAATATTTTTTTTCCACCCGGATGAATGCACCAATGAGTGATATCTTCTTTTGAAAGCGATGCGTTTTTAACGGCTGTTTGAACCAGCGCATTAAAATCTTCTTTAACAAGGTCTGGTACATATCCTGAGAGCGCCATTAAAAATCCTTTGGAAGACAGTTGCCAACTCATATCCTTCTTGCCGCGGAATGCAACGATAGAAGAAAAACTTTTTATCGAAAGCCCTTTATCAGCACGTTCATTATGCTGCACCAACACCGCCGCCGATCCATCACCGAACAAGAGCGTGGAAGTTATATTATCAATGCTGTTCTCTTTTTGAAAATGCAGCGTACACAATTCCGTACATACAATTATTACGTTAGCAACCTTGTCGTTCTTACAAATTTCATCTGCTATTTTCAACGCATGAATGGCTGCATAACACCCCATAAAATTAACGGAGGTCCTGAAAATATTACCATTCAATTCCATTAGCTCCATTATCTCCAGGTCGAGCCCCGGTGCACTCAGGCCCGTACAGCTCACCGTTATTAAATGCGTTATATCCTTCTTTTCTATTTTACCTGCAATGCAGGATTCAATTGTTTTTACGGATAAAATGGCTGCATTCGCCGCATACCATTTCATTCGTTTTTCCAGGCCGGGAAAAGGTTCAAGACCTTTATTCTTTTCATAAAATTCCCTGTCAGCAGCTAACACGCTATAGTCGGGCATTACAGAATACCTGGTATCAATGCCGCTGTGCCGGTACAGGAATTTCAACTTACGACTGTCTGTTTCATTGTCACAATAAATATCATTTGCAAAAGTGCAGATATCAGACTGGTTGTGTTTATATGGAGGTACGCCGGTTGCTATTGAAACTATTTTGCTCAAGTTTTTTCAATTAAAAATAAAGTAATAAATGCGGCATTTGTACATACAGATGCCAATACATTCATGCGCATGGTGTTGGCAAAATTGGCCGCTTCGTAATTCCCCAATACTTTTTTAAACCACCAAAAAAAATATACCAGTACAGGTATAAAAAAAATCTGTATGATAAAAAAGCTGGTTTGTTGCAATGTGGAGATCAGCAGGATGGCGAGGCATGTAACCGCCAATACATAAATGATAGCGGTAAAAATAAAAGTGCCCTTATATCCAAGTAGATAACTCATGGTAATTACGCCATCTTCTTTGTCCTGCTTATGCTGGTATATTTGTGTCAATGGGTAAAAGCCGCCGATCAGTAGAGATGCAGCTATCATACCCATAACAGGAATTTCAAGCGTTTTGTTTTCGCTGGTGCCGTGCATTACCAAAAAGAAAGTAACCGCTCCCTGGAAAATCACCACAGTGAGATAGCCCAGCAAAGGAAATCGTTTAAGCCGGATGCCACGGTAGCTGTAAGCTCTTGAAGCAGCGATATAAGCCACAATCCCAATCAAAAAATACATACTGATAAAGCAACTCAATATTATGGCGACAATATCTAACAAAATAGTAAGGTAAAATAATTGTTTTGTGGGCTGCATCGGATTTTTGATACCGCCTATGCTCTCGGTATCCCGATCCATATAACTATTGTAGCCATTGCTTGCAGGGTACACAAGTAAATGCAAAATGATAAAAACGAGTATAGCACGGAAAGTATCAATATGTACAGTTTGGCTGATGGCAAACCAATAAACAGGCATCAGGAATAAAGAAAAGTGTATGCGAAGAAGTTGCCGGGTTGATTTCGATATCATGGTCCTCCAAAATTATCCGGAAATATACGCCAGATAAGTCAGCCATAAGACACCCGTTTAAAGCTATTCTTGCGGTCTTCGCAAAGATATTTAACAAGAGCTCTAATATAAAATAAGTTCAGTCCTTGTATCTTTATTTAAAATATTGTTTTATGAAGAAAACGGTCCTCGCTTTATCATTTCTTTTTGTTTCTTTCCTGTGTGTAGCGCAGGAGTTGTATACACCGGTTGAAGCCGGTAGTAAAGTTCATTTTGTAATTAAGAATTTTGCCATTAAAACAGGCGGTGATTTTTCCGGGATAAGAGGCGCCATCAATTTTGATCCTGCAAAACTCGCGGCCAGCAGTATAAATGTATCTGTAGATGCGGCTACTGTGGATACAGACAGCGAGATGAGGGACGATCATTTAAAACATGATGAATATTTTGACGCAGCTAAATACCCGACTATCAATTTTAAAAGCACCAAAATTACCACTTCAAGCGTTGCAGGCAGGTATTTTATGGTTGGAAATTTAACCATCAAAGGCATCACCAAGCCAGTAGAATTTGGGTTTTCCGCTACACCTAAGGATGGCGGATATTTTTTTGAGGGCGAATTCGAAATAAACAGGCTGGATTATAAGGTCGGGGATAAAAGCATTTCCCTACAGGATAATGTAAAAATCAGTCTGAAAGTACTTGCTACAAAATAAAGTTATCTCCAGCCCAAATCCATCAAATAGTAAACATCCTATCTTTGCCGGGTGCCTAAATTACTCAAAGTTTTTCTCTGGGGAATGCTTATCAGTTTCCTCGGTTCCCTGCCGCTCGGAACGTTGAATGTCGCCGCTATGCAGATAGGCATACAGGAAAGTATTCATGACGCAATATGGTTTTCACTCGGGTCGCTTTTTGTAGAAATGATCTATGTACGCTTTTCCCTGATCGGGATAGATTGGGTGCGTAAACAATACAAGCTGATGCGAATCATGGAATGGATCACATTGGGAATCATTGTTGCATTGGCCGTAGGCAGCTTTGTTGCAGCACTTAAAACCGGCGATGGAAGTCACGCAAAAAATGGCTTCCTCGAAATAAATATGCATCGTTTCTTATTGGGTATGTTGATGTGCGCTATCAATCCCGTGCAGATCCCTTTCTGGTTTGGATGGAGTACAGTTCTGTTTACGAAAAATATCCTGGAACCAAATTCAAAAAATTACAACCTGTATATCCTGGGTATCGGTATTGGCACTTTATCGGGTAATTGCGTATTCGTTTTTGGCGGTAAATGGATGGTAGATCGTATCGCCAACAGCCAGCAATACCTTAACTGGGTAATTGGCGGAATATTTACCGTTACGGCGCTAATTCAATTGATTAAGATACTGCGGCATAAGGATACATTGTCCAAATTTCACGACGAAGAAGCAAGGGTAGGAGGTGAAGCGACGCCCTGATATTTTGCAGAATTTATTATAAACTTGTTCGCTATTTCCGAAATTATCACAAAGTAAGTTTCTTAGTATATTGCACTTCTCACAACTACGGTTGTTAATCATTTTTTATATTTTAAATAACCTCCTTTGTGAAGTATCTAACCAGGAGACGAATTCAACAGATGATCTGGATAAAAGAAGAAAATAAAAAAGTTGATATTAATTGTCAATAATACAAATATTCTTATATTTGGTTTTATAAATTGCCTGCTGTTATGAACGAACAATATGTGATTGGAGTAGATTACGGCACTGACTCAGTGCGATCAGTTATTGCCGATGCATCCAATGGAAACGAGATTGCCTCTTCCGTTTTTTATTATCCCCGCTGGAAAAATGGCTTGTTTTGTGATCCATCGCAAAATCAATTCCGTCAGCATCCGCTTGATTATGTTGAAGGCCTGGAACATACTATAAAAAGCTGTCTGCAACAGGCTGGCACTACAGTCGCCGCTGCTATTAAAGCGATTTCAATTGATACCACCGGATCAACTCCCATAGCAGTGAATGAAGCCGGAACACCGCTGGCTTTACTCCCCGAATTTGAACAGAATCCCAATGCTATGTTCATATTGTGGAAAGATCATACGGCTACCGGTGAAGCAGCAGAAATAAATGAACATGCGAAAAAATACGATATCAATTATCTCCAGTATGTAGGAGGTATTTATTCTTCCGAATGGTTTTGGGCAAAGCTCTTGCGTATTTTACGAGTTGATCCGGAAGTTAGAAATGCAACGGCATCATGGGTGGAGCACTGCGACTGGATTCCTTTTTTATTAGCCGGCGGCAAAGACGTTCGTCAAGTGAAAAGAGGTGTTTGCAGTGCGGGGCACAAAGCGTTGTGGAGTAAAGATTTTGACGGCCTGCCGCCAGATGAATTTTTTACGGAGCTGGATCCCTTGTTAAATGGTTTTACCGATAAATTATTTAAGGATACTTATACCTCTGATCAGCCCGTGGGAAATCTTTCCGAAGAATGGGCAGAGCGGCTCGGGCTAACGACGGATGTATTGATCGGCGTTGGCGCTTTTGATGCACACATGGGTGCGGTAGGCGGCCAAATTGAGCCATATCATTTAAGCAAAGTAATGGGCACATCCACCTGCGATATATTGGTGGCGCCTTTGCAGGATGTGGAAGATAAACTCATAACGGGAATTTGCGGGCAGGTTCCCGGTTCTGTTATTCCGGGAATGATGGGGATGGAAGCCGGCCAATCAGCCTTCGGCGATGCTTATGCCTGGTTTAAAAATGTGCTTACCTGGCCATTACAAAAGTTGTTACCAAAATCTTCCATTATCGATGCGGATACCGCATCTAAACTTATAGAAGAAGCATCACAGAATATCATTTTTGAATTAAGTAAGCAAGCGGACTTGATAGCGCCCGATGAAAACCTGGAGCTAGCATTAGACTGGCTCAACGGACGCCGTACGCCCGATGCAAATCAATTACTAAAGGGTGCTGTTGCGGGTCTCAACCTGGCTTCCGATGCACCAAGGATCTTTAGGGCGATTGCAGAAGCAACTTGTTTCGGTGCGAAAGCTATTGTAGATCGCTTCAATGAGCAAGGTGTGCCGGTAAAAGGATTGATCGGCATTGGAGGTGTTGCAAAGAAATCTCCCTTTATTATGCAAATGATGGCTGATGTAATGGACATGCCCATCCGCATTCACAAATCGGAACAAACCTGTGCGCTTGGTGCAGCAATGTTTGCAGCTACCGTTGCAGGCATCTATACAAAAGTAGAAGATGCAATGCAAGCCATGGGTCAAGGATTTGATGCAGAATATTTCCCTAACCAGGAGAGAGTGATCATCTACAGAAAAAGATACCAGCGCTATAAACAACTGGGTAAATTTATCGAAGCAAAAACTATCACCATTAACCAACAGGAAACCGTAACAGCGGATGAATAAATACCAGGACATCCAGGAGGCGGCTTATAAAGCCAATATGCAATTACCTCAATTAGGCTTAGTGCTTTTCACATTTGGCAATGTTAGTGCAGCCAATAGGGAACTCGGCGTATTTGCCATTAAACCCAGTGGAGTGCCATACGAAGATCTGTCACCGGAAAAAATGGTGATTGTTGATTTTGATGGTAAAACAGTAGAAGGTACATTACGGCCATCGTCTGATACACCTACCCATGCTGTGTTGTATAAGCACTGGGAAAATATTGGCGGCATCGTTCACACCCATTCAACTTACGCTACTTCGTGGGCGCAAAGCCAGCGTGACATTCCCATTTTTGGTACCACGCATGCAGACCATAATACGGTTGACATACCCTGTGCGCCACCAATGAGCGATGAAATGATACAGGGGAATTACGAGTATGAAACGGGTTTCCAGATTATGAATGCGCTAACAGAAAAAGGATTATCGTACGAAGAAATTGAGATGATACTGGTAGGAAATCATGCACCATTTACCTGGGGTAAAACTCCAGAAAAGGCAGTGTATAACAGTGCGGTGCTTGAATCAATTGCACAGATGGCCTACCTGACAGAACAGATAAATGCTAAGGCTCCGAGATTACAGGACTCATTGATCAGGAAACATTATGACCGCAAACATGGTGCTGGGAGTTATTATGGACAATGACTTTTAGATGTATGATGTGTGATGTGTGATGTGTGATGTGTGATTTCTTTTGAAACAAGGGATAAAATAATGAACAGTTTTTTTTGACCCGGCAGAAGTTTTTCAGTCGGGCTTCATTGGCAGCCTGTCCCGATCTTTTTTCGGGATCGCAGCCGATAGTTATCGGCTCTTGTACATTTTATCAATGAGGAGCAAAACACCAGGTCACTATTTATCTCTTTGCGCAGTATAGTTTCTTGTGATTCGCAGTGTTATAAATACGATTGCTTTCTAAATTTTAAATCATGAAAAAGATAATTTTTTCTGCCATTATTTTTTCTTCTTCTTTTCTCTATGGCCAGCAAAAAGATTACCCGATACAGGCTGTTCCATTTACACAAGTAAAGCTTACGGATAATTTCTGGTTACCCAGAATTGAGATCAACAGAACTGTTACTATTCCTGCTTCTTTTGAGCGCTGTCAGAGTACGGGCCGGGTAAAGAATTTCGTGATGGCTGCCGAAAAGAAAGGAAAGTTCTGCACTACATTTCCTTTTGATGATACGGACATTTATAAAACCCTTGAAGGCGCAGCTTTTTCGCTTGCGGTGCACCCCGATTCGAAACTGGATGCCTATCTTGATTCACTGATCACAATCATTGCTAAGGCACAAGAGCCTGATGGCTACCTATACACCGCACGAACTATTGATCCTGGTGCACCTCATGCATGGGCAGGCAAAGAACGCTGGGAAAAAGAAAGAGAGCTTAGCCATGAGTTATACAATGCCGGGCATTTATACGAAGCTGCCGCTGCTCATTTTCTGGCAACTAAAAAGAAAAACCTATTAAACATTGCGCTTAAAAACGCTGACCTGGTTTGTTCTGTATTTGGGCCTGGAAAAAAAATGGTTGCGCCCGGTCATGAGATCGTGGAAATGGGATTGGTTAAATTGTACCGCATCACTGGTAAGAAAGAATATTTATCAACGGCGAAATTTTTTATTGACTCCCGTGGACGTTACACAGGCTATGATAAAAAAAGCAATGATCCATGGAAAAGCGGAACCTACTGGCAGGACAGGGATCCCGTGGCACAGCAAACGGAGGCCGAGGGACATGCGGTGAGGGCTGGGTATCTTTATTCTGCGGTAACTGATGTGGCGGCTTTAACAGGCGATGATTCATTGTTGCATGCAGTAGATAATATCTGGAACAATTTGGTTTCGAAGAAAATATATGTGCAGGGAGGCGCCGGTGCAATTGGTGATGGGGAACGCTATGGTGATAATTACGAATTGCCCAATGGAACGGCTTACAACGAAACCTGTGCTGCAATTTCAAACGTGTACTGGAACCAGCGCATGTTCATGCTGCACGGAAATGCAAAATATATTGATCTTTTGGAAAAGATTTTATACAATGGTCTCATCTCCGGTATTGGACTGGATGGTAAATCTTTTTTTTACACCAATGCAATGGAGGTGAAAAATAGTTTTCTACCAAAGGGGCTTGAAGGAATTCGCTCGGGATGGTTTGAATGTTCCTGTTGCCCGACCAATCTTGCCCGTTTTATTCCATCTATTCCGGGTTATATCTATGCTCAAAAAGATGATAATGTTTATGTGAATCTTTTCGTTAACGGCACAGGTACGCTTACGATCAACAAAAACGCTTTAGAGATCATTCAACAAAATAATTATCCCTGGGATGGCGCACTTGCTTTTACGATCAATCCCGCTAAATCATCTGCATTTAATTTATTGATACGCATACCCGGCTGGACACAAAACCAGGCCATTCCTTCTGACCTTTATAAGTTTCAAAATAATATTGACGAGCAGCCGGTGATAAAAGTAAACGGCAATGTGATGACTTACAACATGAAGGATGGGTATGCCGTAGTTAATAAAACATGGACCAAGGGTGATAAGGTTGAAGTAGAATTACCAATGGCTGTAAGACGAGTAGAATCAAACGAAAACCTTAAAGACAATAAAGGAAAAGTTGCCTTGCAACGTGGTCCAATAATGTATTGTGCTGAATGGGTAGATAACGCAGGTAAAGTAAGCAACCTTATAATGCCCGCTGATACTAAGTTGGTACCCGAGTATAAGGCAGGCCTGCTAAATGGGGTAACGGTTTTAAATGGTAATGTACCGGCCTATATTATTGAGAATAATAAAAGCGTGAAAACGGTAGAGCAGCCATTTACTGCCATCCCATATTATAGCTGGGCCAACCGCGGTAAAGGCGAAATGTTGTTGTGGTTTCCGGAGGAAGTGAAAGGTATTGACGTGCTAAGTAAATAATTACCAAACACTGTAGCCGAATACTTTTAGTAGGATGTTATAAACCTTGGGCTTTGCTCCATAAAGATAAAATGTACAAGAGTGCGACGCCACTGAAGCTTAATAGCAATCAGAAGCCGGGCTCAAAAAAATATTTTTTAAAACGATAGTATAAAAATAAAATCAGTCAAAAATAAACAATGATAAATCTCAAAGAATTTGAAGTTTGGTTTGTAACAGGAAGCCAGCATTTATACGGCGAAGAAACATTGAAACAGGTAGCCTCCCATTCGGAGACCATCGCTGCCTCACTGAATAAGGCAAGTGCAATACCAGTGAAAGTAGTTTTTAAACCTACCGTGAAAAGCACCGAAGAGATTTACAACGTATGCGTGGAGGCGAATACAACGACCAACTGTATCGGCATCATTGCATGGATGCATACTTTTTCTCCCGCTAAAATGTGGATCGGCGGATTGAAGATCCTGCAAAAACCATTGTGTCATTTGCATACACAGTTCAATCGTGATATTCCCTGGAACGATATTGATATGGATTTTATGAACCTGAATCAAAGCGCTCATGGAGATCGTGAATTTGGTTTTATGGTAAGCCGGATGCGCCTTAACAGAAAGGTGGTAGTGGGCCATTGGCAAGATGCTGAAGTGTTGGAACAGATAAACGCCTGGAGCAGGGCCGCTGCTGGCTGGCACGATTGGCAAGGTGCTAAGTTTGTGAGGTTTGGCGATAACATGCGTTTTGTAGCTGTTACTGATGGCGACAAAGTGGAAGCGGAATATAAGTTCGGCTACTCTGTGAATACTTATGGCATTGGCGATCTTGTAAAAGTGATCAATGAAACGAGCGATGCATCCATTGATAAGCTGGTGCAGGAATATGCAGACACATACACACTTCAATCGTCTTTGAAAAAAGATGGTGAGCAATATGCTTCTTTGAGAGAGGCTGCTAAAATTGAAATTGGCTTGCGGGCATTTTTAGAGAACGGAAATTTTAAAGGGTTCACTGATACATTTGAAGACCTGCATGGAATGGCACAGTTGCCCGGCATAGCCGCCCAGCGCCTGATGGCAGATGGTTATGGCTTTGCGGGCGAGGGCGATTGGAAAACCAGTGCGCTGGTACGTGCCATGAAAGTGATGGGCAGCGGATTACCGGGTGGTAATTCTTTTATGGAAGATTATACTTATCATTTTGATCCTGCCAATCCGTTGGTGCTTGGTTCGCACATGCTCGAAATATGTCCTTCTATTGCAGATGGAAAACCATCCTGCCAAATTCATCCACTTGGTATTGGCGGCAAAGCTGATCCGGTGCGATTAGTTTTTAATTCTGCGGCTGGTCCGGCATTGAATGCTTCGTTAGTAGATATGGGAAATCGTTTCCGGCTAATAGTTAACGAAGTGGAAGCAGTTGCGCCGTTGCATGATCTGCCAAAACTACCAGTGGCACGGGTACTATGGAAACCATTGCCTGATATGAAGACCGGTTGCGCCGCATGGATCTATGCCGGCGGGGCACATCATACCGGCTATAGTCAAAACCTGCGTTCTGAACACCTGGAAGATTTTGCATCTTTTGCAGGCATCGAATATGTACTGATTGGTAAGGAAACCACTTTATACCAATTAAAAAATGAACTGCGCTGGAGTGAAGTGTATCATCAAATCAATAAATAGCATAACATTGTGCTCTTGAATTTTTAAACCACCAAATCTTTTAAAATCTCTTTGCTTATGAATAAGAATCTTGCCAGTGCAGATTATATTGTTTTCATTGTTTATTTTGTTATTGTAGCTGTTTACGGTTATTCTATTTATCGTAAACGTAAAAAGAACGAGCACGACGCCAAGGCTTATTTCCTTGCTGAAGGCACGCTTACGTGGTGGGCAATCGGCGCTTCATTGATCGCTTCAAATATTTCTGCGGAGCAATTTATCGGCATGAGTGGCGAAGGATTTTTCCTGGGTGTAGCGGTAGCCGCTTACGAATGGATCGCTGCAATAGCGCTTATCATTATCGCCGTTTGGTTTATCCCGGTGTATATTAAGAATAAGATTTATACCATGCCGCAGTTTTTAAAACAGCGGTACAATGAATCTACCGCGTTGATCATGGCGATATTTTGGTTATTCCTTTATGTGTTTGTAAATCTCACGTCCATCTTATACCTGGGAGCTGTTGCCATCAATGGCATTGCAGGAGGCGGTTACCTCCACACGATCATGATAGGTCTTGCAGTATTTGCTTTATTGATTTCTTTAGGCGGTATGAAAGTAGTGGCTTATACAGACGTGATACAGGTAGCGGTACTTATTTTTGGAGGACTGGTTACAACTTATATCGCTCTAACCACAGTATCTGAACAATTCCATATAGGAGAGGGCGCTATTGATGGTTTTAAAACTCTGATAAAAGAAGCCCCTGAGCATTTTAAAATGATCATTCCAAGGCCCGGCCCCGGAGCAGTCCAAAATGATATTGATAAGTATATAACCTTCCCTGGTTTGCTTTCTTACCTGGCTGGTATCTGGATCATCAATCTTAATTACTGGGGATGCAATCAATATATTACACAAAGAGCATTGGGCGCAGATTTGCAAACAGCACGCACAGGTATTTTATTCGCAGGATTTCTAAAATTGCTCATGCCCCTTATTGTAATGTTGCCTGGTATTGCCGCATTTGTTTTATATAAAGGCGGATACCTGCCCCAATTGATCGGCGGTAAAGATGGCGCATACTCAGCGGTACTTACCTTCTTGCCTACGGGTTTAAAAGGGCTTTCGGTGGCCGCGTTAACAGCAGCTATCGTGGCTTCATTGGCCGGGAAAGTAAACAGTATTTCCACCATTTACACTTTGGATATTCATAAAAAATATATTCAAAAAGATGCAACCGATAAGTCGCAGGTTTATATTGGAAGATTTGCTGTGTTTGCCGCGATGATCTTAGCGGTGATGTTTACCTGGAATGACCTGCTGGGAATAGGTGGAAAGGGAGGATTTACCTTTATACAACAGTACACTGGTTACATTAGTCCCGGAGTTTTCGCTATGTTTATTCTTGGCATGTTCTGGAAAAGAACCACAGGAGCGGCGGCTATTGTGGGATTAATTACAGGGTTTGGATTGTCTGTGTTATTTAATGAATTTGCGCCACAGTTATTTGGCAACGAAACCTTCCTTTATACAGCCTTCCACACCATTAGAGATGGTAAAGATGTATTCGTAATTCCTTTTCATATTTGTATGGGTCTGTCGTTTATGTTTACAATGATTGCAATGGTAGCGGTAAGTTTGGGTGGACCGAAAATTAATCCTAAATCGTTTGAACTGGATAAAGAAATGTTTAAACTAAAGCCGTCGACTACAATAATGATAGTAATTACATTGCTTATTATTGCCGCGTTATATGTAAAATTCTGGTAAGAGTCAATGGGCTATGGTGAATGTTGAATCGATGTCGGTTGGGGCTTTATTGTTCCATGCAAAGACATAATGGAATAACGTAAGGCGCAAAGAAAGTACAAAATCAACTTTGCGCCTTCCTCTTTTTCTTTGCATGAAATATTTTTGTTTACGAGCATTGGTTTTTCAATTAAGCATCGTTGTGTCACTCACTTGTACATTTTCAGCAATAAGGAACAAGGGAGCCATCGATCCATAACTAATCAGCTTAAACGGCCGAGGGTGGAAAATTTTTCCATTCACAATTCACACAATTATCAATTATCAATTATCAATTAAATGAGACGTTATTCACAACAAAAGCGTTTTCTTTTTGCCGTGGATTGCATCATCTTTGGATATGATGGACAGGAATTAAAATTGTTGGTGATACAGCGGAGTTTTGAGCCCTACAAAGGCAAGTGGAGCCTGGTGGGAGGGTTTGTGCAGGATCACGAAAGTGCCGAGGATGCTGCCTCCCGTGTGTTAAAAGAACTTACCGGTTTGGACGGATTGTACATGGAACAGTTGCATGCCTTTAGTAAGCCTGACCGGGATGCAGTGGAAAGGACAGTGTCGGTTACTTACTTTTCTCTGATCGATATTCAGAAATATAAGAAGCAGATCAACGAAGATTACCACCCGGTTTGGTATCCTATAAATGAACTGCCCGATCTTATTTTCGATCACAACGAAATTGTAGAACTTGCCAAGCAAAAGCTGCGATACAAGGCTGCCCTGCATCCACTGTTATTTGAATTATTACCAGCGAAATTCACCATACCGCAATTGCAAAACCTCTATACCTGTGTGTACAATGTTGAATTTGATAAGGGCAACTTTTCCCGGAAATTATTATCAACTAAATTATTGCTGAAGCTAAAAGATAAGGACAAGCTGAATTCAAAGAAAGGCGCTTTTTATTACAAAGTGGATCCCAAAAAGTATAATGCCGACTTTCATTCCTTTTTAAATTTTGTTCCCAGTCAGCATGTGCGTCAATAGTTTGCTAGTGAGTTTGTGAAAGAAGTTTGAGGCCTCATGCACTGCCTCCATGCTTCATCGCTAAATAATCTGTTGGCGTCATACCAAATTGTTTTAAAAAGTTTCTTCCAAAGTTTGTTTGCGAGCCATAGCCGGTCATATCAGCTACTTCGTAGATTTTATACTTTCCTTCCACCAATAACTCGGCTGCTCTTTTTAGCCTCGTTATATTAATGAGCTCGTTGGGGGTAAGGTCTGATATGGATTTTATTTTTCGGTATAATGTTGGCTTGCTCGTGTTCACTAATTTAGCAAGCTTGTCCACATCAAGTTCCGCATCTTCTAAATTATTATTGATTGCTTCGCTTAGCTGCTCTAAAAAAAGTTCATCCATTTTAGTATGCGCCATACTTTTTATGTGGACCAATGGAGTGGACACAAAATATTCTTTTATTTTGGCACGGTTCAAAAGCAGGTTGGCGATTTGCACACGGAGATATTCCGGTGAAAATGGTTTTTCAATATACGCGTCCGCGCCTATCTCGAGACCTTCAATTTTTGACTGGAGTGAGTTTTTTGCGGTCAGCAAAATAACGGGGATGTGGCTGTATTCGAAATTTGTTTTTATCTTTTTGCAAAGTTCAAAACCATCCATGCCGGGCATCATGATATCGCTTACTACTAAATGGATCACTTCCTGCTTTAGTATAGTCAATGCTTCATTTCCGTCCCTGGCTTTTATCACCGCATATTTTTCATTCAATTCACTGTCGATGAATTCAAGTATCTCCTCATTATCATCTATTAATAATACAAGCGGTTTCATAATATTATTGATTCAGTAAACTTTTATTGAAGTGTGATATGGCTGAACTATTCTTCATGTTTTATTGGCATGGTAAGATAAAATATATTCAAACCGTTTTGCGATTCCCTGATATCAAGCATGCCTTTATGAAGTTGGGTAAGCGACCGGGATAATGCTAATCCAATACCAGTGCCTTTTTGTTTTTCTGTTTCTTTAAGCCTGAAAAAGGGTTCAAATATTTTCTCTTTCATTTCATAGGGAACAAGGTAGCCATCGTTTTTTATTTCAATTGTAAAGGATTTATCTTGTTTGGTAAATGAAACTAAAGATACAAAGACTTTCTGGCTGGCATATTTCACAGCATTGCTAAACAGGTTGGTCAATATTTTTGTAAATGCTTCCACATCAACGAAAGCAATTAAATGATCAGGTTGCATTTCAAGTTGAAAGCTTAGATTTTTTTCATCTGCCAGTGGCTTGAAATTTAAGTATGTTTCTTCCAGCAATTCTGAAATATCAGCCTGTACAAAATTGAGGATGAAGCCCTGTATTTCAGTCTGCCTGAAATCCAACAACTGGTTGCTAAGATCAATAAGCCTGTCCGTATTTCGCTCCATTATTTTAAGACTGCCTTTTATACTTTCTACTTCGCTGGTGTTCCTGATCACCTTTTCCAGCGGCCCCTTGATCAAGGTGAGCGGCGTTCTTATCTCATGCGCAACATTGGTAAAGAACTCGATCTTTGCCTGGAATATTTCTTTCTCTTTTGCGATCTCGAGGTACTCAATTTTTCGCCTGTTTTTTTCTTCCGTTCTTTTATGATAGTTGCGAGCGATCCAATAAATGATCAAGATAACTGCCACCGCGTATAAAAAATATGCCCACCTGCTCAGCCACCACGGAGGCAGTATCCGGATAGTGAGCATCGTTTCCTTTCCGTTCCAAACGCCGCTGCTGTTCGAAGCTTTTACTTTAAAAACGTAAGTGCCCGGTGAAAGTTCCGTAAAATACACTTTTCGATTTGTTTTGAGATAGATCCAATCTTCTTTATCGAGTCCCTCCATTTTATAAGCATATTCCGACATTTCAGGCGCAGTATAACTTAACGATGCAAAATCAATACTGAAGGTAGATTGGTTATAATTCAAAGTGATTTCCTTAGTATGCGCTATCGACTTTGATAATGGCGAACCTTCTTTGGCAATGGTTAGCTCTTTATTAAATACCTGGAATCCGGTAATGTACACAGGTGGTATAAAACTGTCTTTAATAAATTCATCCGGGTGAAAACTGATCAATCCCTTTACGGTACCAAAATACATTCTGCCTGCTTTGTCTTTGTAAGCAGAGTTGAAATTAAACTGGTCACTGAGTATTCCATTTGCCCTGGTATACACAATTGATTGCTCCGTTAAAAGATTAAAACAAACAAGCCCTCTTGATGTGGAAATCCATAAGTTGTTATGATCATCTTCCAGCATGCTTAATATAAAATCACTGGGCAGGCCATTCTTTGTGGTGTATCTTTTAAATCCGAAAGCTTTCGGATCGCTGCTCTCCCTGTTGAACCTACATAAGCCGCCTTCTGTTGCAAACCAAAGGTTCTTTTTACTGTCTTCAAAAATACTGTTTACCCGGTCGCTGCTGAGGCTGTTTTTGTTCGCCACATCGTACCTGAAATTTCCACCGCTATTCGTTTTTGTATTGAAATAAGTTACCCCGTGTCCATAAGTGCCGGCCCATATAATACCGTGGTCATCCTTCAATATATATGTGTACCAAATGTTGACAGGCAGGCCGGGCAATGGGATAAAGTCGTTGGTGTTTTTATTAAATGAGTAGGCTCCCCTTGTAGTTCCCAATACGATCTCGCCTGTGCTCAATTGTGAAATATGAAAAATAAAATTGCTTTTCAATGAACTCTCCAAATTGCCTGAATAATGCTGAATGACCTTGCCCGTTTTAATGTTTAGAATATCCAGGCCGTTTTCAAAAGTTCCGATCCATAATTCATTTCCATTTACAAATAACCCGTGAATATTTGTGCTTGCAATGCTCGTTGTATTTCCTTCGGGTTGAAAGTGTGTGAATGTTTTAGTGGCCGTATCAAATTTATTCAGACCTGCATCTTCTGTTCCTATCCATAAGTTTCCTGTATTATCCTGGTGTATCTCTCTCACCACATTCCCACTCAGCGAATTTTTGCCTGGCATAGGAAATAACTTTTGGAAATGAGTATTTTGACTGGAAAAATAATTCACTCCGCCAAAGTAAGTGCCTGCCCATATATTGCTTTGTTTGTCTTTAACAAAACAATAAACTGCATTATCTGAAATAGAGTAGGGGTCGTTGTATTTTTTTTGAAGGTTGATTATATTCTGATAGATCGAATTATAAATAAAGATCCCGGTTTCAGTGGCTATCCAAAATTCATTATCAGCAGTCTGCACAAAATTCCTAACAAAGATTTCAGTTTTATTTGCATTGTAGGTAAGTATGTCCTTATAATCGTTTTTCACAACATCAAACATCTTTGCACCCTGGTTAGAAGTACCTACCAAAATATTACCCAGCGATGTTGCATAAATTCTTTCTATCCATTTTGAAACAGCCGGCTGCGAATGATTAAAAACATTGTATGCTGTAAAGGAGTTTTTACGTCGTTCATATTTTTCCAATAATCCCAATGAAGTAGAAGCCCACACGGTTCCATCGGTAGTTGTGCAGAGTGATGTAGCTTCAAAATATTTATTTACATCATAGTTTTCCTGCTCATTTTTTTTCTCGCTATATCTTGCAAGCGTAAATCCCCAGATAAACCAAAGCTCGCCTTCACCATCCATTCTTATATCCCGGATGGGCCAGTTGGCGGTAGGTTTTAACAGGCTAAAACTTTCT
Source organism: Ferruginibacter sp. (assembly GCA_039922055.1). Classification (GTDB taxonomy): domain Bacteria; phylum Bacteroidota; class Bacteroidia; order Chitinophagales; family Chitinophagaceae; genus Ferruginibacter. The sequence continues at coordinate 9,119 of JBDSAP010000196.1, read as the reverse complement.
GTAACCGCATCATATTTAAACAATCCATTTTCAGTACCCACCCACAGTATTCCGTTTGCATCCTCATATAGACAGTGAATAAAATTGCTGCCGATACTGCCACTATCATCAGGAGAACTTCGGAAAACTTTAAAGGAATATCCATCAAACCTGTTAAGACCATCCTTGGTACCAAACCAAAGAAAGCCTTTTTTATCCTGCAGCCCGCAGATTGCCGCATTGTTGGAAAGACCGTTCTCTACCTGGTAATGCCGGAAGTAATAAGACTGGCCAAAAAGCCCTTCAACTAAAATTAAGAGGATAGCAATTATAAAAAATGGCTTGATCAAAAAGCAACTGTTTAGAGTTTTATAAAGATAACAGAATACTGAGTATTGCGATAAAATATAAGCACGAAGAAAAGAATGAGAATTCTGTATGAAGTTTTGATAAGATATGGCGTAGCCGATAAAAATATTAATAAGACTTTTACAACGAATTAATGATTTGCTGCTTATCAGGGAACGCTCTGTTCCGGATATTTTCAGATAAATTTTTTTCAAACTTTTTATAATTGTAGACGTGACAATTAAAAGATAAAAAGGAAGAACGATTGCTAATGAATATTAAACATGCAAGGCCTGGTGTGCAGGTACGTAAAAATTATTTTTCCGGAAAAACCTACAGGCATATCAAAATATTATTCAACGATAATTGATATGTCCGATTTCAAATTCACTCAAAACTAAAGCTATATGAAACAACGATTGCATAAGATGTTACTGCATACATCCTGCATTTTGCTAATGGCTGTATTACAGCTAATCCCCGGCAGAGTCGCTGCCCAATCAGGCAGGATATCAGGCGTGGTAACCAGTGCCTCCAATCAACCCATTGCTGCTGCAACTGTAATGGTTAAGGAAACAAAAAAGGCAGCGGTAACAGATGCCAGCGGACGTTTTACAATTGAAGCAAAGGCAGGAGAAACGCTTGTATTCTCTACTATTGGCTACGAAGGAAAGGAACTAATAGTTCGTGATAATGCTGCAGTGGCCGTTTCACTTACATCTATTACTTCTACATTGAATGATGTGGTAGTGGTAGGATATGGCACACAGCGGAAAAAAGATCTTACCGGTTCTATTGTAAGTGTCAATATCAACGAAATAAAAAAGTACAGCACCAGTGATATAGCGCAGCTCTTGCAAGGCCGGGCTTCGGGTGTTGCCGTTAACAGCGACGGTCAGCCTGGCGCTTCGCCCAGTGTGCGGATCAGGGGCTTCAGTACTTTCGGCGGATCACAACCTTTTTACGTTATTGACGGAGTACCCGTAGGTACTTCTATCCGGGATTTCAGCCCGAATGATATTCAATCAATCCAGGTATTAAAAGATGCGTCGGCAGGCGCAATTTATGGCGCAGCCGCGGCAAATGGTGTCATCATTATTACCACCAAACAGGGAACAAAAAACTCGGCGATGAGAGCTGAATATAATGGCTACTATGGTGTTGATAATGTTTGGCAGAAACAAAAAGTAACTGATCGCCTGCAATATCAAACGCTAAACAACGAATCCCGGGTTAATGCCGGCAGGCCGTTGTTTGCAGCGAATGATCCGTCCAATGCTGGATATGTGAGCAAAATAAATACCGACTGGCAGAAAGAAGGCTTGCAACAAGGAAACAGGCAAAATCATAACATCAGCTTGTCTGGCGGAGGGACTAATAATACCTACAATTTTTCTTTGGATTATTTTGATAATAAAGGGACCTACGTTGGTAACGGACCTACTTACAAACGCTATTCTACCCGTTTAAATACTACTGCCGAAAAAGGAATTCTTAAAGTAGGCCAGTCTTTTAGCTACACACATTCGCACGAAAATTCGCTTACTTTCCGGGACGATATTTTGTTAGGGGGTATACCACCATTGATCGGTTCGTTGGTAGTTGCCATACCCACAATGCCAGTATATGATTCAGCCAATCTCGGCGGTTTTGGTGGATCAAATTCTGAATTCAATGGCGCTAATTCATTGAATGGAATCGGTATCAATAGCATTCTTACAAACTATGTTGATATTGACAGGATATTCGCCAATGTATATGGCGAGCTCCAGTTATTAAAGGGCGGCGGACATAATTTACGATTTAGAACAAGCTTGAGTTATGATAAAACCATGACGAGAGATTATACCTGGCAGCCTGCTTTCTACCTTGGTAAATTTTTCAGCCAGGATGTTGCACGTCTAAGTGATAACTCCAGGGTGTTCACAAATTCAGCTATTGAAAACACGTTGAATTATGATAAAATGTTTGGCCGTCATTCCATACAGGCATTGGTAGGTCAATCTTTCCGTCAAGGGAATTCGCTTTTCAGGCAAAGCAGTTCTCAAGGTTTCACTATACCTTATTATCCTGTTGTGAATAATGGTGCAGTAAAATCCTCAAAGGGATCTGAATTTAAAAATACATTGAGCTCTTATTTCGGAAGAGTAAATTATAGTTTTGATGACAGGTATTTGCTTACCGCAACGCTTCGGAGAGACGGCTCTTCAAGATTTGCTCCTGTTAACAGGTTTGGTTACTTTCCTTCTGCATCCGTTGGCTGGAAATTAAATAATGAGAAATTTTGGAACCTGCCTAAATCTGTAGTGTCTTTATTGAAATTAAGAGGCAGCTATGGTAAATTAGGAAACCAGGAAATTGGCGATTACCAGTTCCAGGGAATTATCAACTCCGGCGTTGTTTATACTTTTAACGACCAAAGAACTGTTGGCGGACTACAGACTTTGATTGCCTCACCAGGCATCAAGTGGGAATCTAAAACAACCACCAACATCGGCTTTGATGGAACCTTTTTAAATGATCACCTTGATTTTTCTGCAGAATATTATATCGCGAAAAGCACAGACGTATTAGTTGGTGTACCCATTCCCGCAACCGTTGGCTATATCAATTTGAACCCTGTTGTAAATGCTGCTTCTTTAAAAAATTCAGGACTTGAATTTTCCGCGGTTTACCATAAAAACAGGGGAGCCTTTACATTCGATATTTCCGCTAATTTATCTACCGTTAAAAATAAAGTACTGTCCCTCGGGGGTTTAAATGAACCCATCTATGGTGCAGGCGCTAAAACAGCTATCGGTGGCGAGGTTGGCCAGCATTATGGATATATCTACGAAGGGCTCTTTCAAACCCAGGCCGAAATTACAGCACATGCTGATCAGCTCGTACCAAATCTTGCACCTGGAGATGTAAAATATAAGGACATCAGCGGGCCTGCCGGAAAGCCGGATGGAATTGTGAATGAAGCGTATGACAGGGTCTATCTTGGCAGCTCGATTCCGAAATATAATTATGGATTTAGTTTTTCCGCCGCTTACAAGAATGTAGACATTGCTGTGTTCGCATCGGGCAGTGCAAAATTCCTGATCAACAGCAGGATGTACAGAGACCTGCATCACTCAGGCGGCGCACTCAACTACAGCGTTGATATGCTCAACAGGTGGACGCCTTCAAATACCAATACAACCATCCCAAGATTGAACGATGCTGATGTAAATAATTTTAAAGATTCTAACAGGCCGGGTTGGTTGCAGGATGGATCTTACCTGCGCATTAACACGGTTTCTCTTGGTTACACATTTCCTGAGAACATTATTAAGGGCCTGATAAAATCAAGGATCTACGCCACGGTTCAAAACCTTTATTCTTTCCAGTCTTACACTGGATACAATCCTGATTTCACTTCCGGCGTATTTAGTCCCGGTTTCGACTTTGGTTCGTATCCAAAACCAAGGACTGTAATGTTCGGCGTGCAACTGGTGTTCTAAGTATTTTTAAAGTATTTATAAACTATAATCATGAAAAGAATAATATATATCGCCTGCTTTTGTTTAGTAACAGGAGGATGCGAAAAAAAGCTTGATCAAACAAATCCCAATGCGTTGACTACCGGGGATTACTGGAAAACAAAAGAGCAGGCATTTGCAGGTTGTACAGCAATCTATAATGCATTGATAGCCGATGGTTCCTACATGCGGTCATTTCCCGGCCTTACAGATAGTCGTGGCGATGACTTTACCGGCGATAGCCCGTGGCTTGACCTGGTATTAACAGGCCAGTTTATCATTCCAACCAATTCGGCCCCCGTGTTTTGGATATGGAGAGAATTTTACCTGGTGATTAACCGTGCAAACCAGGTGATCGAGTCTGTTGGAAAATATGACGCCAGCCTGTTAACAGCCGAAGAAAAAAGCAGGATTTTAGGGCAGGCTTATTTCCTTCGTGGCCTGGCCTATTTCAATCTCGCTACTACGTTTAAAGCAGTTCCTGTTATCACTACGGTGGCAGGCCAGGCAAGCGATTTTTATTCCGCCACCGCTACTGAAGATGTTTTGTGGAACCAGATCTATACAGACTTGCAAGCTGCCGAAACCAATCTTCCTACATCCTACGATAATGTTGTTGGTCCGGATAAAGGACAGAAGGGGAGGGCAACACAAGGCGCTGCTTCCGGTTTGCTTGGCAAAGCGTACCTGTATAAAAAAGATTATGCAAAAGCAGCATTGCAGTTTGAAAAATTTATCAATGGACCGTTAAAAGGAATTTATTCTCTGCAGGCCGACTACCGGAATAACTTCAAAGATGTGAATGAGAATAATAGCGAGTCTTTATTTGAAGTACAATTCCAGGAAGGAACAGGCACTGATTTTAACTGGGCAGGTGATCCAACTACTTCATGGAAACAGGTTACAGCAGTTTCAGTGACCTATGCAATGGAAGGGGCAGGATTCTCCGATTATTTACCAACAAGATGGATATACGATGAATTTAAAAAGGAGAAAACCACTGCTGGCAAAAGCGATCCGAGATTATTAGCAACCATCGCTTCATACGAACCTGCTGATAATTCTATAACAGCTTATGGCAAGGCATGGTTCAATCCGCAGACCAGCATCTATCCAAGAAAATACACCAATGATGGTTTAGGCAGACCATTTGAAACACCAGAGTCTGGTATCAACTACCGGGTGCTTAGGTACTCAGATATTTTATTGATGTATGCCGAAGTATTGAACGAGTTGAACAGGACTGCGGAGGCATATCCATTTATTCAGCAGGTGAGAACAAGGGCTTTGCTGCCTGATCTTGCCACCGTAAAACCCAACATGAACCAGGCGCAAATGCGTGATCAACTGGCTCATGAAAGAGCCTTGGAATTTTCAATAGAAGGCCAGCGTATCAATGATATTATCCGCTGGGGCTGGCTCTACAATCCAACAAAACTCGCAGAGCTCAAATCGCACGATGCAGATTTTAATACATGGACTCCCGGCAATGAATACCTGCCCATTCCACAACAGGAGCTGGATGTAAATAAAAATCTTTTGCCAAATCCTGCTAACTAAGTTTTTAAATGAAAGACCTGCCCATTTTGTTATGGGCAGGTTTCTTTTTTATTGATCTTGTTTTTCAGACCTGAAAAAAATGAAACAAAAATCTGCGTTCAGCACTGTGGGAGTTGTACTTGCTACAAAATAATACGAACATGAAAAGCTTACTCATACGAAACCATAATCACAAGATCAACCGGTTGGTAATTGTCCTTTTTGCATTATGCCTTTTGGGTTCGTGTAAAAAGAGCGATCCCACACCGCCTGTAATTCCTCCTGTAGTAGTGCCCCCTGTACTCCCACCTGCTGCATTTGACATTAATTCGATCACCGACACTTACGATGCAATATCTTCTTTTGCCAATTACTCAAAATGGAGTGTTTACAATGTGCACGATCCGTCGATCATGAAAACAGGTGAATACTATTACAGCTATAGCACGGATGTCGGTTTCGGCCTTGATGTTCGCTCAGGTATACAGGTTAGAAAATCAAAAGACCTTGTTGAATGGAATTTTGTTGGATGGGTTTTCGATAAACTCCCAGCAATGGGAGCCGGGTATATTACGGCCCAGGGTGGTACTCCCTTCAATTCATTATGGGCGCCATACATCATGAAATCGGGCAACGAATACAGGTTGTACTATTCTTTGTCATCAGCGGTATCACGATTGAGTGTGATCGGCCTTGCAACAGCGGCTTCGCCTGAAGGTACATGGACGGAAAGAGGCCTCGTCGTTACATCAAAAAATGATGGTATCACACAAACCAATGCAATTGATCCGACGGTAGTAGTAACACCCGCCGGCGAGCCTTGGATGTATTACGGCTCTGCTTATGATGGTATCTATGCATTAAAGTTAGATCCCGCAACCGGGTTGGCATTGTCCAACGGCGACAAGGGCGTAAGAATTGCTCAGCGTGGATTTACGGGTTCTACCATTAACGGAAATATAGAAGGCGCTGAAATTATTTACAATGCCACACAAAGTAAATACTACATTTTTATTGCGTACGATTGGTTGGAAACAAAATACAATGTGCGTGTGGGTCGTGGTGATAACCCGCAGGGACCGTTCTTCGATTACAATGGAGTAGACATCAATACCGTTCAGGATCATGGCCCAATGATCGTGGCTCCTTACAAATTCCAGGGGCACAGCGGATGGCAGGGCACTGCACATTGCAGCGTGTTTAAAGATGATGCAGGGCAGTATTATATGGCGCACCAGGGCAGGCCCGGCAACAGCAGGTTTTCAATGGACATGCATATAAGAAAAATATTCTGGATGCAAAATGGATGGCCGGTGGTTTCGCCGGAACGATATGCATGGGAGCCAAATGAAAATGTTGCAAAGGATAGTCTTACAGGCCAGTGGGAAAGGATCAGATTTGGATATACAGTAGTGCCCGGATTTTCAGTAGAACAAACAAATCCTGATTTCCAGGTATCGGTAAATATGACCATTGATGCGGCTGGAACCATCAATGGTAGTGCAGGCGATACCTGGACCTATACTGCTCCGTGGCTGCAATTAAACTGGAGCACAGGTACAACAGAAAAGGTTTTTGTGCAGAAGGGCCGGGATTGGGAAAATAAAAAAAGTACTATTATTTTCAGTGGATTAAACGAAACTGGAACAACAATTTGGGGTAAGAAAAAATAAGATTCATTTGCCTCAACAAAAGGAAATTTAAAACCAGCATTCATAAGTTTTCATCACATCTAAACAATAAATTTTTTTTAAAACAACCATGCGAGGTAATAAAAAAATATACCTGCTGTTTACAATGCTTGCATTGATTGTGTATGGTTGTGCCAATCATCAACCAACCCTTGATAAATTCCATTTCAGCTTATTGGACGCGAAACAAACCAATATTGATTTCAATAATAAGATCACAGAAAGCGACTCCGTGAATTTTTATAACAATGAATATATGTACAATGGTTCAGGAGTTGGAATTGGAGATTTTAATAATGATGGTTTAGCTGATATCTTTTTTTGTGGCAGTATGGTGAGTAGTAAGATGTATATCAACAAAGGCAATTTCAAATTTGAAGATATCACTGAAAAAGCCGGCTTGCAAACTGGTCAGTGGTGTACCGGTGTAAGCGTGGTGGATATAAACGGAGATGGCTTCATGGATCTTTATGTATGTTCATCTCATTCCGCAGATCCGGGCAAAAGAAAGAACCTGCTTTTTATCAACGATGGTAAACTGCATTTCACCGAACAGGCAGCAGCTTATGGTTTAGCCGATACCGGTTATTCCACGCAGGCAGCGTTTTTTGATTATGATAAAGATGGCGACCTTGATATGTACCTGCTCAATCATCGCCTTTACAATCGTAATCCAAATAACCTGGTACAAAAAGATACAAGTGGTAACTCTCCTGCGCAGGATTGCCTGTATCGAAATGAAGGAACTGCTGTTGGCGAGTCGCATCCACATTTTATAAATGCTTCAAAAGAAGCGGGTATAAAAGAAGACGGATATGGATTAGGAATAGTGGTAACAGATGTTAACAACGATAATTGGCCCGATGTGTATGTGGCAAATGATTACCTGGGCAACGACCTGTTGTGGCTGAATAATAAGAACGGAGGCTTTTCAAATATCATTTCCCGATCCATACAGCACCAGAGCTTTAATAGCATGGGCGTTGATGTGGCGGATATCAATAATGATGGACTGCCGGACATTGGCGTGTTAGATATGTCGCCGGAAAATAATGAACGGAAAAAAATGATGTTCAATGGATCGAGCCAGGAAAGATATGATATGGAACGTGCTATGGGCTATGAACCTGCTTTTGTGCGAAACATGTTGCAGTTAAATAATGGCATGCGGACAAACAATAATCACCAGGAACCATTTTATAGTGAGATCGGGCAATTGGCTGGTATCTCTGAAACAGACTGGAGCTGGAGTATTTTAATGGCGGATTTTGACAATGACGGCTTTAAGGATATTCATATTACGAATGGGCTTGGTAAAGACCTGACCAATACCGATTATGTGGCTTTTAAAAATTCTCAAAATCAACAGAACTATACTTTTGCCGGCGATAAAGTGACTCGTGAACTTGACAAAAATGCTGTGAATCTATTAAGGGAAAACCTTGACAAATATGGAAGCATCAAGGTTAATAATTATTTTTTTCACAACAGTGGCGATCTTAGTTTTCAAAATTCTACCGAACAAACCGGGCTTGCTTTACCGTCTGTTTCTAATGGGGCCGCGTATGCTGATCTTGACAATGACGGTGACCTTGACCTGGTTGTCAACAACATGAACCAGCAGGCGTTTGCCTGGAGAAATGAAATACGCCAATCTGTAAATGATACGTTGCAAAATTTTATTGCAATACAGTTTAAAGGCCCGGCTGGTAACACCACCGGATTTTCATGTAAGGTTTCCTTATTCGATAAAGACAAGATGCAGTTTTTAGAACAGTCGCCCGTTCGTGGCTTTTCATCCGGTGTTGACCAACGGCTGCATTTTGGTATCGGAAATTTACGGGAAGTGGATTCAATAAAAATTGTATGGCCCGATGATAAAGTACAGTTATTGAAAAAGGTAAAAGCCAACCAGGCTTTGACGATAAATTATGTGGATGCAAAAGAAGCGATTTCACAGGATACCGGGACGATTACAAACACAATTTTGAATGATATTACCGGAGAATTAAACTTCGGCTTCAAACATACGGAATCAAAATATTTCGACTTTGGA
>JBDSAP010000195.1:0-26470 GCA_039922055.1 Ferruginibacter sp. | reverse complement strand
TCCCATACCGAACAGAGAAGTTAAGCCCCTTATGGCCAATGGTACTGCACAACAATGCGGGAGAGTAGGTAGCTGCCATATTCTTTTATTAGCCCCGTCTATTTATTTAGATGGGGTTTTTTTATGGACGTAATTATCAGTATTAATTCTTTGGCAGTGCCAGGTCGCTTGACCTAAAGCAAATAGTTACAAATTGCCTTCATCTGCAAAACTATAATATCCATCTTCGCTTACAATGATGTGATCCATCACCCTGATATCGAAGTATTTGGATGCTTCTTTAATCTTATAAGTAAGTTCTTCATCGGCCCTGCTTGGCTTTAGATTACCGGAAGGATGATTATGAGAAAGTATAATTGATGTTGCATCATGCTCTAAAGCCTTCTTCAAAATAACACGTGGATCTGCAACTGTTCCGGTGATGCCTCCTCTGCTGATAATTTCAAAATGGTTGATCTTGTTTGATTTATTCAAATATAAAACTGCAAACACTTCGTAACTAAAGTCTTTGATCATTGCACGCAGGTACATTGCTATATCGCCACTGGTTTTAATAACAGTTTTATCCAAAGCATTAGCCGCTTGTCTTCTCCTGCCTAATTCCAACGCAGAAGCTATTGTAATCGCTTTTGCTTCCCCAATCCCTTTTACACTCTGTAAATCTTTCAATGATAGCTTTCCTAATTCGTTTAGGTTGTTGCCACCCAATCTAAGAATTTCTTTTGCGAGTTCTACTGCCGAACGTTCCTTGTGCCCATTGTTTATCAATATTGCCAATAGTTCTGAATCACTTAAGGCAGCGGCCCCTTTTAATATTAATTTCTCTCGGGGCCGGTCATCAATCGCCCAATTTTTAATAGACGTGGAAGGTTTGTTGAAAGTTTCCATTTTATAAATTTAAACATCAAATTATTAAACTATAGTTTTGCAACTTCTCACTTTATCATTTCCCAATTATAGATTAATTATGTTATATAATGCAAAGCTTTTTTCCGGCACAGGTTCTCAGTATCTGTCTGAAGCTATTTCAAGAAAGTTTGGGGAGCCTTTGGGCAAAGTAAATATACAGCGGTTTAGTGATGGCGAAATTGGCGTTGAGTTCCAGGAAAGTATTCGGGGCCAGTTTGTTTTTTTAATTCAAAGCACTTTTTCCCCAACGGACAATTTAATGGAATTGTTATTGATGATCGATGCAGCTAAAAGAGCATCAGCATATAAAGTAATAGCAGTAATACCATATTATGGTTATGCAAGACAAGACCGAAAAGACAGACCCCGTGTGGCTATTGGCTCAAAGCTGGTGGCTAATATGTTGACTGCTGCCGGCGCTGACCGGGTTGTAACAATGGATTTGCATGCGCCGCAGATCCAGGGCTATTTTGATATACCTGTTGATCACCTCGATTCTTCCGCCATCTTTATCCCATACATTGAAAGCTTGAATTTGGAGAACCTCACATTTGCCGCACCTGATGTAGGCAGTGCAAACCGTATCAGGGAAATAGCGACATATTTTGAAAGCGAAATGGTTATTTGTGATAAACACCGAAAGAGGGCTAACGAGATTGCGAGCATGGTAGTAATTGGAGATGTAACGGATAGAGACATTGTGTTAATAGATGATATCTGCGACACAGGAGGCACCCTGGCCAAGAGTGCGGGCCTGTTAAAAGAAAAAGGAGCAAGGAGCGTAAGAGCCTTTTGCACACATCCGGTATTAAGCGGAAAAGCTTATGAAAACATTGAGAATAGTGTACTTGAGGAGTTGGTAGTTTGCGACACAATACCAGTTAAACCTTACCCGGGAAAAATAAGAGTAGTTTCTACGGCCGAACTGTTCGCAATAGCTATTAGAAACGCCTTAGAAAATAAAAGTATAAACAGCTTGTTTTTAAGAAGCCGTATGGCAAATAAAAAATGATTTAATTCAATTGGTATAAGGGGAGGAGACTATTCAAGATCATCAGTTCAACCACAGAAGTATTTCAATATTATTTACCCAAAATAGCAGTGCCTTTGCTTTGATGATTGCCTTGGTTACATTACCTTTGCGCCTCATTAAAAAATATTTAAATTGAAAACGATTACAATCGAAGGACAAATCAGGACCGATTTTGGCAAGTCAGCCACCCGCCAACTTCGCTCTGAGGAAAAAGTGCCAGCTGTAATTTACGGAGGTGCTCAGGAAATCAATTTTGCCGCTCCCGCAGCCGCTTTTAAAAACATTGTTTATACACCGGATTTCATGGTGGTAGAAGCTAATGTTGACGGTAAATCTTACCGGTGTGTTCTCAAGGATCTGCAATTTGATAAGGTTAGTGATAAACTTATCCACGTGGACTTCCTGGAATTAGTAGAAGATAAAAAAGTAACAGTTACTTTGCCCATTAAATTTACTGGTGCACCCGCTGGTGTTAAAGCTGGCGGTAAACTGGTAACTAAAATGAAGAGTTTGAAAGTGAAATTGCTCCCGAAATATTTGCGTGAAAATATTGAGATGGACCTCACCAATCTTCAGTTAAACGAAAACGTAAGGGTACAGGATGTAAACGCTGAAAACATGGAGATAATGAACTCTCCACGTATTCCGATTGCGTCCGTTACTATGACACGTCAATTGAAACAAGAGGAAGCCGCGGCTCCTAAAACGGCCGCTACGCCTGCTAAAGCAGCTCCAGCAAAGGCCGCTGCACCGGCTAAAGCTGCTGCTCCTGCCGCAAAAAAATAATTTATTATTATTTCAAAGTAAATGCCCTGAATCTCAGGGCATTTTTACTATTAGCCAAACTACAACTAATAACTACAAACTTTAATTACCTTTGCCAACTTAAATTATAAATATGGGAATGGATAGAAATACGGTGATCGGTTTTGTGTTGATCGGTGTACTGTTGATGGGAATGTTTTATTTCAATAATAGAGGTAACCAGGCGTATTTGACAGAAACAAAAAGAATTGACGATTCGATTGCTGCAACTAAACCTAAAGTAGATACACTCGCTCTGATAAAAGATTCCATTAATGCGGAGGCTATTCGTAAAATCCAATCCGCTGGTGGTTTCCAGGATTCAATTAATCAGCCGGAACAATTGTCAGTATTGGAAAACGAAGTAGTAAAAATTACGTTCACCAATAAGGGAGGCCAGCCTAAAGCCGTAGAATTAAAAAAGTATAAAACATTTAATAATAAGCCCGTTGTTCTGTTAGAAGGTGGGTTTAATAAAATTTCGTATGCAGTTAATTCAAGTGCTGGGCACACAGCTCAAACAAGCGATCTTACGTTTACTGCTGCGCCTATTAAAGAAGAAGGTGATAGGAGCCGTGTCTTGAATTTTAGCAAAAAGGATTCATCTGGCAAAGAAATTATTCATCAGTTCATACTTCATCCGAATAGTTACCTTGTAGATTTTAATGTGGTGCTTAATGGTGCTGATCAGCTCGTTACACAAAACTCAATCAATCTATCATGGCAGACACAAACACCGCAGGTAGAAAAAGATCTGACTTACGAAAAACAGCAATCTCACATTTGCCTCTTTGAGAATGGCAGTTTTGAATCTGAAATGCTTGGATCTGGAGACAACAAAAAATTTGAGAAACCGGTTGATTGGGTTGCTGTGAAGCAACAGTTTTTTGTAAGCTCTTTAATCAACAAAAATAAGTTTGCAGCTACCGAAGTAAACTGGGTTGTTTCACCAGATACCGCTTTACATATATTGGCCCGGACATCAGCAAACTTGCGGACCAGTGTTGCTCCAGGCAAATCTGCGCATATCCCGTTGCAGTTATACTATGGCCCCAGCGATTACAACATACTGAAGACTTACGATAACCATTTGGAATATATCGTGCCGTATGGCAGTGGAGTATTTGCATTTGTAAAATATATTAACCGGCATTTTCTATTGCCCGTTTTTGATCTGCTTAGAAAAAACGTAGCAAGTATGGGAATTGTAATCCTGCTTTTAACGCTCTTTATTCGATTACTAACTTCTCCAATATTATACAAGAGTTACGTAAGTGGCGCTAAGATGAAGGCACTAAAGCCTGAAATAGATAAACTGAAAGAAAAGCATGGAGAGGATAAGCAAGCGTTTAGTATGGATCAAATGAAGCTCTGGAAATCTGCAGGAGTTAGTCCTTTGGGAGGATGCCTGCCTGCACTGTTACAAATTCCGATTTTTATGTCTTTGTACTATTTTTTTCAGAGTAATATTTCTTTAAGGGGAGAAAATTTTCTTTGGGCAAAAGACCTTGCTTCTTACGATTCCATTTATAATTTACCATTTAGTATTCCTTTTTATGGAGATCACGTGAGCTTATTTACAATAACGGCAACGTTAACCAGTTTGCTGATTTCAATTTACAGCATGAGTAGCATGCAGGATAATTCAAACCCTGTGATGAAGTATATGCCCTACATTTTTCCGATATTATTGCTGGGTGTATTTAATAATTTACCTGCTGCGCTTACATGGTACTACACAGTTTCTAATACTATCACTTTAACCCTCCAGATAGTTATCCAGAAGTATATAATTGATCATGAAAAAATACTTGCACAAATCGAAATAAATAGGAAGAAGCCTGTAAAACAAAGCAAGCTGCAGGAAAGGATCCAGGCAATGCAAGATGCCAATAAAAAAGTACAGGATCTAAAGACGAAAACTAAAAACCGCAAATAGATAGCCTTCTTGTTAAATTAAGACACCTCTGCGTTAAAGTTGATCTGTAGTCGGTTATATATTTCATCTTATCTTACTTTGGCATGCCTTTTTGTTATCTTTAGTAAAACAAATTAAATGAAGATAGTAGGGTCGGTTGCCAGTTTAATGCTATTGCTTAGTATAAGTAATAGTATTGATGCGCAAAAAACAATTTCGGAAGGAACTTTTGTATATGACATTACGATTCAATCTAAAAATAGTAAAGCAAAGCCAGCCGGTGGATTAAACGGCGCTAAAACTAATATATACCTGAAGGGTGGATTGAGCCGCACCGAGATGGCAAGCGCATTGGGTAATGAGACGACAATTTACAATAGCAAAGTGGGTAATGCGGTAATTTTAAAGGAGTATAGCGGCCAGAAATTGATGATCACCCTAAATAAGGATAATTGGGCTGAGCGGAATAAGAAATTCGATGGTATCAATTTTGAAAAATCATCTGAAACAAAAATCATCGAAAATTATAATTGCAAAAAAGCTACAGCTAAATTAAGTGATGGTTCGTTGCTCACTGTTTTTTATACGCCTGATCTTGTTCTATTGAATAAAGATTTTAACCGTGCTTTTGAAAACCTGCCCGGATTCCCTGTGGAGTATGAATATGAAACCGATAAAATGATATTTAAATACACCTTGTCTCAAATTGACCTCAACCCGGTAGCTGCCGCAAAATTTGACTTCCCTAAATCGGGATATAGGGTAATGACATACAACGAAAACAAAGAAGCGAAGAAGGAAGATTAATAGTAAATCTATTTGTAAGAGGGAACCACGAGGCAAATTCATGTTTAAAAAAAAGCCCCACATTGTGTGGGCTTTTTTTTATTTCTTTCTGATAATTATTTTCATCCCCGTATAACCTGGCCGAATATCCGGTACAGTGATCTTAGTCTTAAAAGGGATAATATAGGTGGTGTTGCCCTTTTGATAGGTAATTAAGGAGTTATTGATAATAGAGCTGCCAATAGTTTGACGGGAATTCAACAAACTCCCTTTATAGGTTAGACCTGTCTTTATATTGAAAGCGATAGAATTTCTTAAATTAGAGGGTGCAGTGATATTTAAAGTAGGTTTACTTTTTGTTTTTCTTCCAACACCCCTATCGGCCCACGCCTCAACAACTACACTGATCAGTATAGTAACTGCAAGAAGCTTTTTGGTGAATGTGTTCATTTGGAATAAGTTTAACATTACAAATATATATTAAAAATCTTGCCAAAACATAACCGTTCATGTAATACTTTGACTTTTCTTTAACGACTAAAGGGAAAAAAGGTTACAAAATTTTGCCGCTTTATTTTATTTAATGTATTTTACAGTAACCTATTACCGCATGAGTAAATATCCTGACCGACAAGACAGAGAAGAGCTTAAAGAATTATTGCAGCAATACGATAATCTTAAATCCGGGAAAAGCTACTCTTTTATCGAAGAAGATTCTTTTGAAAAAATAATCGATTATTTTGATGAAAAAGATGAGTTGCTGAAGGCAATGGAAGCTTCTGAATATGCCATTGAACAATATCCTTATTCCTCCTCCTTACTGCTTAAAAAGGCTGACTTACTGATCGCAACAAAAAAATACAAGGAATCCCTCTATTATTTAGATCAATCCGAAATACTGGACAGCAGTGATATCAACCTCTATATTTTAAAAACGGATGCATACCTGGCTTTGGACCAACAGGAAAAGGCGGCTTCAGTCCTTGAGGACGCACTGAATTATTTTGAAGGAGATGAGAAGATCGAACTTCTTTTTGAACTCGCAGATGTATACGATGATTACGAAAATTTTGATAAGGTTTTCGACTGCCTGGTTATGATCTTAGAACTGGACCCCAATAATGAGGAGGCATTATACAAAGTATGTTTTTGGACAGATTTTACCGGACGAAATGAAGAGGGAATCCGGCTGCATCAAAAAATTATTGAAGATTTCCCTTTTAGTGAGCTTGCCTGGTTTAACCTGGCCGCTGCTTACCAGGGAATAAAATTATATGAAAAAGCCATTGACGCCTATCAATATGCCGTTGCCATTGATGAAAAATTTGACTATGCCTGGCGCAACATGGGAGATGCTTACCTGCGAATAAGGAAATATAAGGAAGCAATAGAAGTTCTGCAAAAAGTGTTGGAGCTTGCACGGCCTGAAGATGTGATTTATGAAGCGGTTGGTCATTGTTATGATAAACTCCGCAACTATGCATTGGCCAGGTTCAATTACAGGAAGGCGACCCATCTTAACCAGGATGACCCCCAATTATACTATAAAATTGCCTGCACCTATATGAATGAAGGTATTTGGGACAGCGCCATTAAGAATCTTCAAATAGCAATGCGTACCAGTCGTATGCAGCCCGAGTTTAATCTTGCGATGGGACAATGCTATATGGAACAAGGCAAAATAGAAGAGGCTGTTCAATACTTTGGCAATGTTGTAAGAACAAGACCTAAAAACAGTAACGGCTGGCTGGAATTGCTCAAATGTCTTTATCATGCCAAATGTTTTGAAGAAGGATTAGAATACGTAGAGCATGCTATTGCTTTAACTAATACAAAGCCCATATTCATATTTTATAAAACTGCTTTTCTACTTGCATTAGGAAAATCAAAAGAAGCCATTTTACAACTAGAATCAGGGATGGGCAAAAACCCCAGGCTTATCAAAAAGCTAATAGAGTTGAATCCTTCTGTGCTACAAAATCAACTGGTTGTTGAGATCATTGCCCGCTTCAAACGGAATAAATCTATATAGTTATTACTTCCCATTTCATTCAAGTCCTTTTTAAATGTTCAATGGTTATCTTTGCGCCATTCTAAAAAATTGATATGAATTTTAATTTAACGCAGATACCCGAGCGCAGCAAAAAACCACGGGCCAGAGGTATTACAATGGTAATGGATAAAGGACTGAGTGTAGAAGAGGCAAAAAATTTTATGAGTGTAAGTCATCCTCATGTTGATATTGTGAAATTGGGTTTTGGAACGGCTTACGTTACACCCAATTTGCGTGAAAAATTAGAAATATTCCGTTCCTATGATATTCCTGTTTACTTTGGAGGTACTCTGTTTGAAGCATTTCTCGTTCGGAATCAGTTCCAGGACTACATAGATGTTTGCAAAGAATTTGGCATAACCTACATGGAGGTTAGCGATGGTTCAATCTCCATTCCCCACGCTGAAAAATGCGGTTATATAGAAAAACTCACAAAGTATGGCGTGGTGTTAAGTGAGGTTGGAAGTAAGGATGCGGCTCATATTATACCCCCGTATAAATGGATTGAATTAATGAAAGCGGAACTGGAGGCCGGCTCTACCTATGTAATCGCAGAAGCAAGAGAGTCCGGAAATGTTGGGATTTACCGGGGCACGGGGGAGGTAAGGGAAGGTCTTGTACAGGAAATACTTACACAAATACCGGAGGAGCGCATACTATGGGAAGCTCCCCAAAAAGCGCAACAGCTTTACTTTTTAGAACTGATAGGTTGTAATGTGAACCTGGGTAATATTGCCCCATCAGAAGTGATTGCTTTAGAGACCATGCGCATTGGTTTACGTGGCGACACTTTTGAATTGTACCTGAATAAAGAAATGGTATAATGAAGTTATATGGCTTGATCGGCTATCCACTTGGACATTCTTTTTCCAAAGAATATTTTACAGAAAAATTTAAAAAGGAAAACCTTGCCGATTGTTATTTTGAAGCATTCCCGATTCCTGACATCGGGGAATTTGAAGCCATAATAAAAGAGAATCCCTCACTAAAAGGCCTTGGGGTGACCATTCCCTATAAAGAGCAAGTGCTAAAGTTTGTAGATGAGATGTCTGAAGAAGTAAAAGCTATTGGTGCAACTAACAGCATCAGGATCTCCCGTAATAAACGTATTGCTTATAACACGGATATCACTGGCTTTGAAAGATCATTTTGTAAGCAACTGAAGCCTTTTCATACCAAGGCACTTATATTAGGCAACGGCGGAGCCTCTAAAGCTGTTCAGTATGTATTGAATAAATTAGGGATTAATTTTTTAGTGGTTACGAGAAATGAACAGCCGGCTATCAATTCCATCAATTATAAACAGCTTGATGCAGGTTCAATAAGTGAGTACCTTGTTATTATTAATTGCACTCCCGTAGGAATGTTTCCCAATGAACAGGTAGCTCCGGACATTCCGTACCAACTGCTTACTCCACAACATTATTTGTACGACCTGGTATATAAGCCTAAAAGAACCTTATTTCTGCAACGAGGGGAAGAAGCTGGTGCCGCAACTGAAAATGGTTACGAAATGCTGATCATACAAGCCGAGGAAAGCTGGAAAATATGGAACATGGATTAGGCAATTGAAGTCGTTAATATTTGTTTCAATTCTTTTGGTAAAGCAACAATTTTTTTCCGTTCATAATTATAACAAACCATCCCCGTTTTGGCATTTGCCAGTAAAATGTTTTTGATGTCCCTGGTAGTTGTAAGCTTGTAAAATAATTCAAAACTTACTCCTGAAATTTCTCCAGCGGTAATCGCAATCTCTATATCTTCACCATAGAATGATTCATTTTTAAATTCAACTATAAGATCACTCATGATGAGACCTGTACCTGCAATATTTAATTCTGTAAATTGATGCTGGTGCAGCCATTGCATCCGGGCTTCATGAATGATGCCAACAAAAGCGTCATTTCCAACATGATTGCCGTAATTAATATCCGTGATACGGACCTTGAGTTTTATGATGGCGATAGTCTCACCTTTAATATTAATTTTTATTCTTTCCATCACTATTAACCTGGTAAAAATTATATAAGTGGTTGCAAAAAAGCGATCATCTTATCCATGGCTTTTTTTCGATGACTAAATCCATTCTTCTCCTCTTTACTCATTTCTGCAAATGTTTTGGTGCTTCCATTTGGGACAAATACGGGGTCATATCCAAAGCCGGCTGTCCCACTTTTTTCTTTGATGATTTGTCCTTCGCAGATACCTTCAAACTGGTATTCTTTTTCATTTAAGATAAGGGAGATGACAGTTCTGAAATGAGCTTGTCGTTCTTCAATGTCATGCATATTGTTCAGCAGCTTATCAATATTTGCTTCAAATGAACAATCCTCACCAGCATATCGGGCGCTCTTTACACCCGGCTCTCCATTTAAGGCGAATACTTCCAACCCCGTATCTTCACTGAAACAATTTTTACCGGTTAGCTGATGGATAGTAAAAGATTTCTCACTAGCATTTTTCTCCAGCGTATCGTGAGGTTCAGGTATCTCAATGTCAATGCCAGCCTCCTTTAAGCTACATATCTCAAACTTATTGGCTAATGCGACTCTTATCTCATCAACTTTATGCTGGTTATTCGTGGCAAAAATTAGTTTTTCCATAATGGTGATTAGATCGAAAAAACTTGTTTAAGGCAATTCCACAACTTCGTCTTTTCAGCCTTATCATCCTGCAAAAGTGATAGCATTGGAGCGGATAAATAAGTCTGCTGATTGAATTGCTGAATTTGGTAATCGGGAAAGTCTAACGGCAAGCTTATTTGCCCCGGCTTAACACCGAATAGAAATATTTTTTCGGGCCTCAAGCCCACAGCCAATGTTTTATAATTTACCTCTTTACTTTTTTTGATATTTAAAATCGCAACGTCATCCATCGTTAAATTACAAGCGGATAGTATTCCAAGTAAAAAATTTAATTGATCATCGGGCAGGTAAATGGCGTTATCACTATTAACAATGATGAGAATATTCTTACCATTATTGCCTAAAACCGGAAAAGATATTTGTGCAGATTTTACTTCGGGAACCTGTTCGGTCTGCAAGTCAATTAGTGAATACTTAAAAAGTTCCTGTATAACAATTGGGGGCAGTTGAATATTATCTAAACTCATGGAGCGGCACTTTACTCTGTGTTTTTTTTTGTTTCTTTGTTGTAAAAATAAGGATATGACAGCAGTGGGAGATTTTAAAATTACAAAAACAACGCATAGTAAGTTAACCGAAACAAGCCTGGAAAATATTCCATTTGGAAAACATTTTACAGATCACATGTTGGAAGTAGATTATGAAAACGGACAGTGGCAAACTCCGGAAATAAAACCCTACCAGGCACTGCAATTCGACCCATCATTAGCAGCTTTACATTATGGGCAGGCAATATTTGAAGGCATTAAAGCATACAAAGACGCAGAAGGGAATGCTCATATTTTCCGACCCTGGGATAATATCGCACGGTTTAACATTTCTGCAGAAAGAATGCAGATGCCAGCCGTACCAGAGGAGTTATTTTTGGAAGGAATGAAATTGCTCATCGATATTGACAAAGATTGGATCCCGGAACAGGACCAGCATTCCTTATACATCCGGCCCTTTATGTTTGCAAGCGATGAAGCCGTCGGTGTAAGGCCCAGCCGGAAATACAAATTCCTGGTTATTTTAAGTCCTACAGGCCCTTATTATGCGGATCCAATGCGTATATATGTGGAAGAAAAATATGTACGTGCAGCGGAAGGTGGCTACGGTTTTGCAAAGGCTGCCGGTAATTATGGAGGCGCTTTACTTGCTTCTGCAGAAGCACATAAAAAAGGCTACGACCAGGTATTATGGATGGATGCCCTGGAGCATAAATATGTACAGGAGTGCGGCACAATGAATGTATTTTTTATCATTGGAAATACAGCTATTACGCCAGGACTTGAAACAGGAACCATCTTAGCGGGTGTTACCCGGGACAGTACGATAGTTCTTTTAAAGGAAATGGGTTATGCCGTAGAAGAGCGGCCATTAAGTATTGATGAAATAATAGCTGCATTCGAAGCTGGTACATTAAAGGATGTTTTCGGCACGGGCACTGCTGCTACCATTTCGCTGATTCGTGAATTGAGGTATAAAGATTATGTTATGAAATTTGACATAGATAAATGGGTCATCGCTCCAGAAGTTAAAAGAAGGATGGACGCCATTAAATATGGTCAGGAGCCTGACCTTTACGGCTGGTTGTATAAAATATAATCATCGAAAAAATAATATAAAAAGGGAGCATAGCAGTATGCTTCCTTTTTTGTTTAGAGGATATTAAAACAATTTAACTCGTTACGGATTGGATAATGGCATGTATTTTTAAATTATCGATCTGCCTACTAACGAATAACGAGTCGAGAAGGAGATTTTTTATAAACAGGGTCGATATTTGCACGTGATTTAACCGGGTGTCGAATAAATCTCAAAATTTTAATTATTAATTTTCATTTTTAAATGAGAATTCCTACCTTTGCCGTCCAAAAAATAAAGGGTTAAAAATGCCTACAATACAACAGTTAGTAAGAAAAGGAAGAGAAATAATAAAAGCGAAAAGCAAATCAAGGGCTTTAGACGCTTGTCCTCAACGCAGGGGTGTATGTACAAGAGTATATACAACAACACCTAAAAAACCGAATTCTGCTTTACGTAAAGTTGCTAAGGTGCGTTTGACCAATAAAATTGAGGTGATCGCATATATTCCAGGTGAAGGTCATAACCTGCAGGAGCACTCTATTGTATTGATACGTGGCGGAAGAGTGAAAGACTTACCAGGTGTACGTTATCATATCGTAAGAGGTAGCCTCGATACGGCAGGTGTAAAGGATCGTAAACAAAGCCGCAGTAAATACGGTACAAAAAAAGAAAAAGCTAAAAAATAATTCAATATAGTTCAGTGTACGTTTATCGTATAACGAAATAAATAAACAAAAATGCGTAAGACACAACCTAAAAAAATACCATTAGCGCCGGATCCTAAGTTCAATGATAAATTAGTTACACGTTTTGTAAATAATTTAATGTGGGCTGGTAAAAAAAGTGGCGCTTATAATATTTTTTACAATGCTTTGGATAAAGTATCTAAAATAACCGGCGACAATGGCTATGATGTTTGGAAGAAAGCATTAGCTAATATCACTCCGGGTGTGGAAGTTAGAAGCCGCCGTATTGGTGGTGCAACCTTCCAGATACCAGCTGAGGTTCGTACAGACAGAAAAGTTTCTTTAAGCATTAAATGGATGGTTAAATATAGCCGTGACAGGAATGGTCGTAGCATGTCTGATAAATTAGCCAATGAAATAGTAGCAGCAAGCAAAGGTGAAGGCGCAGCATTCAAAAAGAAAGAAGATACCCATCGTATGGCTGAAGCTAATAAAGCTTTTGCTCACTTTAGGATCTAATAAGATTAATATAATTATGAAGAGCCGTTCTAACCAGGACGGCTTTTTTCATTCGTATATCACCAAAAATAGTTGCTGGTATAACGATATCCATTATGGAATTGATTTTCATAATGCCGGTATAATAAATTGCTTATAACCTTCGGTAATGGTAAACTTCACTAATACAACCTTCTATCAAATTTTGTTATTTTTAGCAGGTAACTCATAACTTGAGTATCTATTTAATTTTTTGAAAAGAAAAATAACCATCTATACTGCCTCTGCTATCGTAATAGCAAATATGATCGGAACAGGCGTGTTTACCAGCGTAGGTTTTCAATTATCCGCGGTACAAAATACCTGGTCCATTTTATTGCTCTGGATAATTGGCGGAATACTGGCATTATTTGGAGCATTTGCTTATGCGGAACTCGGGACTCACTTCAAAGAATCCGGCGGCGACTATATTTATTTATCCAGAATTTTTCACCCGATGCTTGGCTATCTTTCAGCATGGGCAGGCCTCACTGTTGGTTTTTCAGCGCCGGTTGCATTGGCCGCTATTGCGTTTACAAAATATTTAGCGCCATTCGGATTGCAGGGAAATGTATGGCTGGCTATTGCCATAATCGTGCTGATTGGGATAATGCACAGTCTAACTATCAGGCACAGCAGTCGCTTCCAAAACCTAACTACCCTTGTCAAGATTATTTTCATAGCAACTCTTATTGTATTAGCCTTCACATTAACGAGCGACTCATCCAATGCGCTGATCTTCGATTCATCCTGGCAAAAAGAAATACTGCAAAGAGGTTTTGCGGTCTCTATGGTTTATGTGGCTTTTGCATATACCGGCTGGAATGCGGCCGCGTATGTTGCAGACGAAATTAAAGATCCATCAAGGAACCTTCCGAGAGCATTGATTGGAAGTACAATTTTTGTTGCTGTATTGTACATATTTTTTCAATTGGCATTATTAAAGCATGCCACCATCGATCAATTAAGTGGTAAGGAAGAAGTTACTTTTATTTCCTTCAACAACCTGTTGGGAAGTGCGGGCGGAAAATGGGTAAGCATTTTTATTGCGATACAATTGATTGCTACTATTAGCTCTTATTTATGGGTAGGGCCAAGGGTAACCCGCGCCATGGCAAGGGAAAATAAATTGTGGAGGCACTTATCAAAAAAAAATAAACATGGTATACCCGTAGCTGCAGTGTGGGCGCATGTGTTCATTTCTATAGTGCTTACGTTAACAGGTTCTTTTGAAAGAATTTTATTGTATGCCGGGTTTGTTTTACAACTGATGGCATCCCTCACGGTAGCTACAAGCTTGTTTCTAAAGCGCAAAGATCTTACAACATTCAAAAGTCCGTTCAAACCTGTATTGCAGATAATTTTTCTTGTCTTTAACGGATGGGTGCTCATTTTTACATTGATAGACCGGCCTGTTGAAAGCCTTGCAGGGCTTGGGATATTAGCTGTAGGATTAGTTATTTATTATTTCGATACGCCTGTAAAACCAGCGCCGGATGAAGAGGAAAGTGACCTGGTAACCGGAAGCTGACAATTGCAGTAAATGATCAAGACGTGCCCATTTTGCCCGCAGCAAAAAATAGCCATTACTAAGTTTGGTGTGAGCCGATTATTTTGAATTACTGTAACTTTATTGTTCATCCATAAAAAACATTTATGAACTCAAGAAGGAGATTTTTGCAGCAGTCAAGCCTGTTGACGGCAGGGTTAGTTACCAATTCGTGGGAGCCATTTAAAAATAAAAAAAAGGCAGGCATACAGCTCTATACATTAAGAGCAGATATTGCGAAGGATGTGAAAGGCGTTATCGGCAAAATAGCGGCTGCAGGCTATAAAGAAGTCGAGACTTTCGGCCTCACCAAAGATGAGCATTTCTTTGGTTTAACGGTAAAAGAATTTAGCGACCTGCTAACTGCAAATGATCTCAAAAGCCCAAGTGGGCACTATCTTCCAGCCCAGATGCTTTTTGAAAATGGAGACGGTGATGACGTAAAAAAATTATGTGATGCCGGTAACACCTTGGGCCATAAATATATAGTCATTCCTTACCTGGAGGAAGGCAGAAGAAAGACGATCGATCAATACAAAGCGCTTGCTGAAAGGATGAATAAAGCTGGTGAGATCTGTAAAAAGAACAACCAACAGCTTGCTTATCATAATCATGATTTTGAATTTCTGAATATAGATGGGCAAAGAGGTTATGATATTTTCTTAAACAATACGGACAATGACCTGGTTAAGTTCGAACTGGATTTATACTGGGTTGTGAGGGCTGGTCTGGATCCGGTCGATCTGTTTAAAGAGCAACCCGGCCGTTTTCATTTATGGCATATTAAGGATATGGATAAGGGTGACAAAACTAAAAACACGGAAGTGGGTAACGGCACCATAGATTTCAAAAGACTAATGACAAGTGCAAAATTATCTGGTGTAAAACATTATTACATGGAACAGGAAAACAATTACGTACCTGATTATTATGCAAGCATTCAAAAAAGCGCCGCATACATGAAAAAGCAACTGCTCAAATAATAGGAGTAAAAGCACAAAAAAAGCCCCGGCAAATTGATACCAGGGCTTTTTTTGTTAAAATGAATTTATCAAAGTTTTTTGATCTGGATATTTCTATACCAAACCATGTTGCCATGATGCTGCAAGGCGATATGGCCTTTTTTGAAAGTGCCAAAATCGGGCATATCTTTAAACTTACTTCCAGCTACAAGTTTTTTCCAGTTGTCATCCCACATCGTAGTTGTTACTACCGTAGTACCGTTGAGTCTCAGCTCAAGTTTTCCGTCTTTTGAAATAATCTCGGCAAGGTTCCATTCTCCAACCGGTTTCACCACAATAGTAGAGCAGGAAATAAGGTCATATAGATCGCCGGCTTTGTGTTTAATGAGTTTACCATCAGGATGACCTTCGTTATCTACCACCTGCATTTCCGGGCCAGTAAAATAAGTCTGTTTGTATTTGGCAGTGTCTTCATTTACATAAAAAATTAAACCGCTGTTACCTTTCGGTGCAATTTTCCATTCGATCTTAAAATGAAAATTATCATACTCATCCTGGCTAACAAGATCCATGCTAATGCTTGAATGTGGAGCTTTTTCAGTAGTGTCCAGATATATGGCTCCATCGGCAACCTTCCAAATACTATCTACACTTGTTTTTCCATAGCTGTGCCAACCGGCAGTGGATGTTCCATCAAACAACGAAACCCAACCTGTATCCGATTTAGCTGTTTTAGCTGTGCTGTCTCCACCTGCCGGTGTATCGGTAGCAGAACTACTGTCAGAACTGTTGCAACTAAAAAAAATACCTGCCGAAAGAACCAATAAGGAGAGTTTATTTTTCATATTTATTTTTTTTCTTCTCTTAGTAACAAAATATATTTTACCATTTGCACCGCATCTTCTTTGGAAAGATTAGGATGTGCAGCCATTGGTATTTCACCCCAAACTCCCTGGCCACCTTTGATAACTTTATCTGCTAGCATGGTTTGATTAGCTTCAGTATTGTCGTATTTTTTTGCTACATCTCCATAAGCCGGCCCTGTTGCCGCTTCCCTCAGCTTATGGCAGGTAAAGCAGTCGGATTTTGCTATAAGATTAAGACCTTTTTGATAATCAGGATTTTCCGTCACAGGCGGAGTTGCTTTTGGTGTTTCCTTTTTGTCGGCGCTGCCCGAATCGTTACCACCACAGGCGATGAAGAAAAGCGATACAGCAAGAATAAGTGAGTATTTTTTCATGTTGAAGTTGTTAATTTTTGACAAATTTATCCAAATCTTTCACATTCCAACCTAAAATTATTTTTGTTGTATAATCTTCATTTTCAGAAGTTTTGATGTTTAATTCAGCGCGGGCTAAAAAGATTATAACAGACTATGATCAAGCGGATTTTAGATATTTTGATATGGCTTATAATTTAACGCCGGGGCTTGAAAAGCAGCAACTACTTACCTGTTTAGTTAAACTCCATAGAAATAGTAGAGTTTGTATATGCGTCCATAGTAACGGGCTGTTTTATGACATATATTTGTTTTTGACAGCGCATTGAATATTAAAATTTTAAAAAACAAAGTATGGCTGGAATACTCGACCTGGTTGGCAATACCCCGCTTGTAGAGCTCAAAAGAATTCCCACTAATAAGAATGTAACTATTTATTGTAAACTGGAGGGTAACAATCCTGGCGGAAGTGTAAAGGACCGTGCTGCCTATGGAATGATAAAGGGCGCAATTGACCGTGGCGAAATAAAGGAAGGGATAAAATTAATAGAAGCTACGAGTGGCAATACTGGCATTGCATTGGCAATGATCGCCAGCCTTTTTGGAGTGGAAATAGAATTGGTAATGCCGGAAGATGCGACCCGTGAACGGGTACTGACAATGGAAGCATTTGGGGCCAAAGTAATATTAACACCAAAGGAAAAGTCGATGGAAGGTTCTATTGACTATGCGAATGAAAAAGTTGCCGGTGGTGGTTACCTGATGCTTAACCAATTTGGTAATGCTGATAATCCACGGATGCATTACAGCACAACCGGACCTGAAATTTGGAACGATACGAACGGAACAATCACACACTTTGTATCATCAATGGGAACTACCGGCACTATCATGGGTGTATCTAAATATTTAAAAGAAAAGAACGAAAACATACAGATCGTCGGATGCCAGCCTACCGATGGATCAAGGATACCTGGTATCAGGAAATGGCCTGTCGCTTACCTACCAACAATATTTGACCGAAGCCGCGTAGACAGGATCATTGAATTAGATGAGAAAGATGCAAGAATCATGGCAAAAAGGTTGGCCAGGGAAGAAGCCATCTTTAGCGGAATGAGCAGCGGCGGTGCAGTACATGCTGCGATTGAATTATCAAAGGAATTAACCTCCGGTGTGATAGTAGCCATCATCTGTGACAGAGGCGACCGGTATCTTTCATCGGACCTCTTCGATTGATGTATGATGTTTCGATGTCTGATGTAGGATGTC
Source organism: Ferruginibacter sp. (assembly GCA_039922055.1). Classification (GTDB taxonomy): domain Bacteria; phylum Bacteroidota; class Bacteroidia; order Chitinophagales; family Chitinophagaceae; genus Ferruginibacter. Next base: position 8,531 of record JBDSAP010000195.1, on the reverse strand, counting down.
TGATGTATGATGTCTGATGTATGATATATGTTGTATGTTGTCTGATGTATGATGTGCGTGAGGTAAGGATGTCTGATGTGGGAGACAGGATAGCTTGGGGTTTTGTGACCTCCTTTATTGGTAGATATTATCTCGCCTTTCGAATATTTCAGTGGGCGTATTTGTTTAATAACTGCCCAAAATCATACATCATACATCATACATCAGACATCCTCCGCAGTTCTTTGTAATTACAAGAATTCCCATTACCTTTGCGCCGCTAAAAGCTTCAGCAATGATGAGTAGGAGTTGAACTTATTTAGCATAACATGAGAGCATAATCCGACATATCAGATATCCCGGCACCTACGGGATTATAATGCACTACCATTCCTATAGTGCCCTGTTCAGCAAAGATATAAAGTACAAGAGTGCGACGCCAATGAAGCTAAATAGCAGTTCAAAAGCCCGGCTCACAATAATTCAACAATTAATATTCAACATTTATAATTAAATAAAATGGCAGACTTACGTTATCAACGAAACTTTGGTATTGCGGCTCATATTGACGCTGGCAAAACCACTACCACCGAGCGTATACTTTATTACACCGGTGTTAACCATAAAATAGGTGAGGTGCATGATGGCGCCGCTACCATGGACTGGATGGCGCAGGAGCAGGAAAGAGGTATCACTATCACCAGTGCTGCAACTACCTGTTTTTGGAACTTTCCAATGGTGCAAAACAAGAAAACACCCGACACAAAACAATACAAATTCAACATTATCGATACCCCTGGTCACGTGGATTTTACCGTAGAGGTAGAGCGTAGTCTTCGTGTACTGGATGGTTTACTGGCATTGTTTTGTGCCGTATCGGGTGTAGAACCACAGAGCGAAACCGTTTGGCGCCAGGCTAATCGTTACAAGGTACCACGCATCGGGTTTGTAAATAAAATGGACCGTGCAGGCGCCGATTTCTTAAATGTGGTAAAACAGATCAAGGAAATGCTGGGCGCTAAAGCTGTGCCTTTGCAACTGCCGATCGGCGCTGAAGATAATTTTAAAGGCGTGGTTGATCTGATCACAATGAAAGGAATGGTTTGGGATGAAGCGGGACAGGGTATGACTTTTAACGAAGTGCCGATTCCGGAAGATATGATAGAGGAAGTAAATGAGTGGAGGCAGCACCTTATTGAGGCTGTTGCTGATTATGATGATAAACTATTGGAAAAATTCTTTGATGATCCCAATACTATCACTGAAACCGAAATACACGAAGCGATCCGTAAAGCGACAATCGATATCAGCATCATCCCGATGATGTGTGGTTCATCTTTTAAAAACAAAGGTGTGCAGACAGCTTTGGACGCTATTGTACGTTACCTGCCTGGTCCGATGGACATTGAGGCGGTGAAAGGAACTAATCCTGATAATGGGGAAGAAATTTTCCGTCATTGCGATCCTAAAGAACCGTTTAGTGCTTTGGCATTTAAGATCATGACCGATCCTTTTGTGGGCCGCCTTGCGTTCTTCCGGGCATATAGTGGTCGTTTGGATTCTGGCTCTTATGTGCTGAATACCCGTACTGGAAAAAATGAGCGTATCAGCCGTATCATGCAGATGCATGCCAACAAGCAAAACCCGGTGGATTATATTGAAGCAGGTGACATTGGAGCAGCGGTAGGTTTTAAGGATATCAAAACAGGGGATACTTTGTGTAACGAAGATCACCCGATCGTGTTGGAAGCGATGACCTTCCCTGAGCCGGTGATCAGTGTGGCGGTTGAACCAAAAACACAGGCTGACGTTGATAAAATGGGTATGGCAATAGCCAAGCTGGTAGAAGAAGATCCAACGCTACGTGTAAAGACAGATGAGGAAACCGGCCAAACCATCCTTAGCGGAATGGGCGAATTGCATCTTGAAATCATCGTGGACCGTATGCGTCGTGAGTTTAAAGTTGAAATTAACCAGGGCGCTCCCCAGGTTGCTTATAAAGAAGCATTCAATACAAGTATCGAACACCGTGAGACGCTGAAAAAGCAAACCGGCGGTCGTGGTAAGTTCGCCGATATCATTTTTGAAATCGGGCCTGCTGACGAAGAGTTTTTGAAAGAAGGTAAATCAAACTTCCAGTTTGTGAATGGATTATTTGGAGGTTCAATTCCGAAGGAATTTGTTCCTGCTATTCAGAAAGGTTTTGAAACAGCTATGACAACCGGTGTACTTGCAGGCTACCCAATGGTGAGCATGAAAGTGCGTGTGTTTGATGGTAGTTTTCACCAGGTGGATAGTGATGCGATGAGCTTTGAACTATGTGCCAAACAAGGATACCGTGAAGCTGGCCGTAAAGCAAAACCTGTATTACTGGAGCCTATCATGAAAGTGGAAGTGCTTACACCCGATCAATACATGGGTGATGTAACAGGCGACCTTAACCGTCGTCGTGGTATGCTGGAAGGTATGGATAGCAAACATGGTGTGCAGGTTATTAAAGCCAAAGTGCCATTAAGCGAAATGTTTGGTTATGTAACGCAGTTGCGTTCTCTCTCAAGCGGCCGTGCAACTTCTACCATGGAGTTTAGTCATTACGCACCTGCACCAAACAATGTTGCAGAAGAAGTGATAGCTAAGCAAAAAGGCAAAAAGGTAGAAGCGTAAGAATTAGAATAATAAGCCTTTGATAATAACAACCCTGTACGAAAGTGCGGGGTTTGTTTTTTTGAACCCGGCAACGGTTTTCATGGCGACAGTCTTGCGTCGCACTCGTGTACGGCATACCATTGGGCAACAGTAAAAGGCAAGATTTCAGAACTCCTGGCCTGCATCAGCTTGAATAGTAAAGATTTTATGGGTCAACTCATAAAAGAGGAGTTTGACAGTTTGAGGTTTCAAATTGAAACCTCGGAAACTAACTCCTAAGGTTTACTCATTATACTGCCTGATCAAAAAGATGACGCAGATACCTTGAAGATTTACTAATTTAACCCGTCAGAAGTCACTACTTAAGGATCAACCCATCGGGCTTCGGAGGCTCAGTTTGTCCCTTTTTGAAAATTTTATATTGTATTGCAACCATTACCTACTGAAGGCCGTATAGTTATCATGTAAGGATTTGCGAAGAAATTGTAAGGATTGTGGAATAAAAAGTATTCACCCATAAACTGGCATTTCGTTCGAATGATCATGCAGTATTCTTCATTAACCCGAATCAAAGCTTGGAAGAAACAATTACAATAGTAAACGGATGCAGGGGTAAAAGCCAGCGGTATCAGAAAATGCTATATGAACGCTATCGTGGCTTTGCATTAAAAACCGTATTCCGCTATGTATACAATTACGAAGAAGCAATAGAGACTACCAACGATGGATTTGTAAAGTTCTTTTTAAGCATCGAAAAGTTTCGTTGCGAGATAGAGGCTGATGTAGAGAAAATATTATTGGCCTGGCTTAAGCGGATAATGATCAACACTTCCATCGACCTTCTTCGTAAAAAAATGTTGCTGCCGGAAATAGGAGGTATTCCCGATTATGTTTGGGATATGAAAGATAAAGGCAACACACCGGACCAGGGCCTGATCTATAAAGACCTGGTAATATTGGTGAAAAAATTGCCCCCTCCACTTAGAATAGTTTTCAACATGTACATCATTGACGGGTATACTCACATTGAAATTGCAGATGCGCTTAAAATACCGGTTGGTACATCAAAATCAAATTTGTTAAGAGCGAAAGCGCTTATAAAAAAATATTTAACTCAAAACGAATTACTCACAGAATGCAGGATGTAGAGAACGATATGGACGACTTGTTTCAACGGGCAGCTCAGGACTATCCATTGAAACCTGGCAAGGAGGACTGGCAGTCTGTATACGATCGTATCAAAGATGAGTCAAACGAACCCGCCCCGGCGTTGCCGCTGAGAAAAAAGAGAAATACAATTGTTACCGTATTGGCTACACTGCTGGTACTGTCGCTGGCATCCCTGGTGGCCTTACACCAATATGATACCTCAAAAAGCAGGATACCTCAATCATCTGCAACTAAACAAGCTGGGGAAAAACCACTGCCTTCGGAGCTTGCTACCATTCCCGGATCCGATCCTGAAAACATAAAAGATAGTGAGCCTTTAACCGGATCGCCTGTCCAAAAAGATGCTCTGATAGAAGCAGGCAATGATGTCATGCAGCAGCCGTCAAAAAAGAGTGCAAATACTAAGTATGCAGCAAGCCATTCATCCACTTTTCCTGCTGGATCAACGGTTTCTATTTATGCCGATCCGGTAACTCAGGAAATAGAAAATCAGGCATCAATTGAAAAAATAAGCCCTGCAGTAATAAGCTTTGGCCAGCTTGTGCAGCATGAAACCACGGTGTCCCGTGTTAACCTGCCCGCAGCGGTTACGGCAACTAAAAAAAATAAACCACTGGTATCCAGTAGCCGGCTTTACGCAGGCATCGTAGCCGGGGTTGGTTTTAATAAAGGCAAATCCATGAAGTTTAATACAAAAGGTTTTAACTATGGCTTTATTGCCGGATACCAGTTAAGCAACCGGATTGCGCTGGAGAGTGGACTAATCGTGAACAATCCCAATTACGTTAGCAAGGGTGAGTATTTCAATATGAGCAAAATGGCTGCAACAATGCCGGCAGGTATGGTGATCAACAACCTTGAAAGCAATACAACTTTACTGGAAATTCCTTTGAAGATAAAATATGATGTAGTGAAAAAAAATAATGCAGCGCTGTTTATTACCGGCGGTATTTCATCTTACATCATTACCAGGGAAACAAATAATTACAATATTTCAATGAACGGTCAACCGGATAAAATGACCGGGATTTATGCCGATAAAAGTTACGAAATACCGGCAGCCATTGATCTTAGCGTTGGGTATCAAAAACGGGTGTCATCGTTCCTGAATATAAGAGTAGAACCATTTTTAAAAATCCCCATACAAGGAATAGGTGTAGGCAATTTACCTGTTACAAGTGCAGGGTTACAGGTGGTGCTTACCGGCAAATTCAAATAACCTTTTTTATTCAAATCTTTAAATAAATCCTGAAAATGGGTATTGGAGAAGTTATGCCTTGCCGCGAAAACTTACATGATCATCCTTCATCTAATCACTTCAAAAAATAAAACAAAATGAAAAAGTTCAATTTTAGAAATCCGATCATTGCTGCTGCAATTTTGCTTACGGTAAGCGCCTGTAACAAAGCGAAAGATGCCGGCCCGTTACAGGCTGATGAAACACAAGCTCCGCTCAAAGATATGATGGTGGAGAATGGGTCAAATCCGGATGAGGCCGGTTTTGCTGGTTTGGACGGCAAGGTGGCTAACCGCGAAAATGAAGGCCAACATTTTCTCTACACAATAACCAACAGCAATGACAGTAATGAAGTAATAGCGTATGAAATAATGGCCAACGGCGGGTTGAAAAAGGCCTCTTATACTTTTTCAGGCGGTAAAGGTACCGGTAAAGGTTTGGGCTCACAGGGAGCGCTGGTGCTCGATAAAAACCACCAATGGTTGTATGCTGTAAATGCGGGTTCAAATTCTGTTTCATCTTTTAAAGTAGAAGCAGGCGGAAAGTTAACGCTTGCTCATACCGAGTCTACCGATGGCGCCATGCCCAACAGTGTTGCAGTGAGTGGCGACTTGCTCTATGTATTGAATCATGGTTCAGATAATATTCATGGGCTTAAAATCGGCAGCGGTGGCATGCTGGCACATATACCAGGTTCTACACAACCACTAAGCAGTAAGATGGTGGATGCACCACAAATATCATTTAGTCCTGATGGCAGCCAGGTGATTGTAACAGAAAAAGCAACCGATGTGATCGGCACTTTTAAGGTGAAAAACAACGGTTCCGTAAACAGCGGCAAGTTTACTGCCTCTGTAGGTCCTACGCCTTTCGGCTTTGATTTTTCCAGGGGTAAATTTATGGTGGTTTCCAATGCTGCCGGTGGTGCTGCAGGCGCAGGTTCTGCAACCTCCTACATCATCGGGCCAAATGGAAAGCCATCTGCCGTTAATGGGTTCAAAAAGAATTACTCCTCTGCGCCATGCTGGACGGCCATCACTAAGTTCGGCAGGTATGCATTTATTACAAATACAGCAAGCAATACAGTATCTTCCTATTATGTGTCCAACTGGGGAGCAATATATCTTGTAGATGCGTCTGCAGGAGACACTGATCCCGGCCCGCTTGATATTGTTGTGGCTTCAAACAATTATTATGTGTACGTTCTTAACGGGAAATCAAGGTCTATTTCAGAATTTAAAAGAAAGCCTTTTGGAGAACTCGAAAAAATTGGAACGCTTAATGCCATTCCACCGGCAAGCACAGGTCTGGCAACTTTCTAAATGAAAGCCGTGATACGTTTCATGCTGTGTAAAAGTCATATTGCAGGCATTGTATTAACGCAGAAAAAATTGACAATTACTCGTTGACGTATATATGGTAACAATTGCCCTGTTTAGATAAACGGGGCTTTGTTTTTTGATAAGACAGGGTCTTAAAACCTGCCACATAATGTATAACCGTTTATTTAAAACTCAATAGGTGTAGGAATGCGGGTAGGCTTAAAGCCCGGGTTTCCGTGTCGTGCTGTTACTCCCTGTAAAAGGATGGCAGGTTCCATTATGAAGATGTACCACCTCCTGACCAGGTTGAGCTTTTCTACTATTTAATTTAAATGGTCTTAGTATTTCACATAAGTAATTACAGGATACAGGAAGGCTTGGTATAATTTTAGCATCGCTACCAAAAAACTCCGCCATGCCCTTAAAAGAAATATTGCTTGCGAACCTGCTGTTATTATCTGTTAATATTTTCGCACAACAAACGAAGATCGATAGTGAACAGGAACGTTTCTTCCGCTTTGGAGCAAAGGCTGGCGTTAATATTAATAAGATCACCGGGCAATCTTATAAATCTGGGTTTAACTACAATTACCAGTTGGGAGGATTCTTACAGTTTAACTTCAGCAACCGTTTTGGCTTGCAGCCCGAAGTGAACTTTGTTCAGTCTTCTTCAGAATTTTCTGATGATGCTTCCAATGTGTATGATGATCTGTTTAGAGATGGAGGGCAAAAGAAAGCCTCATTAAATTATCTCGAAATACCCCTTTTGTTAAATATCAATGTCGGCATGAGTAAGCGTGTGAAACTACAGTTGGGGCCTGCGTATGGAGGTTTACTAAAACAAACGGTCGATAGTTTAAAGGCCGGAAAAATCTATAAAAGCAGTGATTGGTCGGCTATTGGCGGATTGTGGATTCAGTTGCCATTGGTAAATATTGGGGCAAGATATAAGCTTGGGCTTACAAATCTAAATGCGGTTGATGATCAGCAAAAATGGAAAAGCCAGTCGATACAATTATTTGTGGGCGTTACATTTTAGGAAGCATCTGCTAATTCACGAATTCATTATCTCATTTAATTTTTTTAGTGCTTTTAATCTTCTGTTTTTAAAGGAAAAAACATAGTAACTCCCATTGCTTGTTAAGCAGCCTTTCTTTATATTGCCGCCAAACCCCGCACTATGATTGCAAAAATGCCGTTGGAGAATTTTCTTGTTATTGACATTGAAACAGTTTCCGGGGAAAAAGATTTTACCCTGCTCCCCGTTGAATGGCAACATTTGTGGGAGGAAAAAGTGGTCCGAACATTACCCGAAAATACTACCGTGGATGATTACTATCCACAGAGGGCAGGAATAATGGCGGAGTTTGGTAAAGTGGTTTGCATCAGCATGGGATATTTTAAAAAAGACAAGGACCAATACCAGTTCAGGGTGAAATCCATTTTTGAGCATGATGAGAAGCTATTACTTCAGAGTTTTATTTCTACAGTAAACCAGTTAGAAGCCGTACATAACCGCTGGTGCTTTACTGGCCACAATATCAAGGAGTTTGATATCCCATTTTTATGCAGACGCTTATTGATAAACGGACTTTCTATTCCCTCTTACCTGGATTTTCAAAACATGAAGCCCTGGGAAACCAATATGGTGGATACCTTTCAGTACTGGCGCTTTGGTGATTACAAAAACTTCACTTCCTTAAAGTTACTGGCAGCAGCATTAGCGGTTCCATCTCCAAAAGATGATATCGATGGTAGTATGGTAGGCGATGTATATTGGCAGGAAGACAACCTGCAACGGATAGCCACTTATTGCCAAAAAGATGTGGTCACCGTGGCAAATATCATTCTCCGCTTTAAAAATTCGCCGCTATTAACTGAGGAGCAGGTAATCTTCACAAAGTAAACGACTTACCGGCCGATTTCTTAAATAGACAACATCCTACATCAGACACAGACGTCATACATCCTACATCAGACATCCTACATCAGACATTTCTTTAAATATTCTTAAAAAACTTTTCTCATTCCCTTTGCAGTTTGATGCCTACCCCTTACCTTTGCACTCCAAATTAAAAAACGAAAGTTTAAAGTTCTTTAAATATGTCACAGAGAATCAGAATCAAATTACAGTCTTACGACCATAACCTGGTTGATAAGTCGGCTGAGAAAATTGT
>JBDSAP010000194.1:0-21943 GCA_039922055.1 Ferruginibacter sp. | reverse complement strand
TCCCCTGTAGCCACGCCTGCTTCTATCAACTCCGCTTCGAGGTAGAGCCTGTCTGCATAGGTAACAAACCTGTAAGGCGCAGCGCCGGTTCCGCTATTTGCATTGGCAATGCCGCCTGCGCCATCATCATATCGTCCACCCACGGGATAAATACCCATAAGGCTTAAAATATTCTGCGCATTTCTATCCCTGTTAGGCCCTCTTGAGCCAAAATAAATTGAAACAAAAGCGCTATCCCTGTATTCTGTGGGATCCGGTGTAACTGTTGTTTTTTTTATCTGGTTATAAATGTAAAATGGCACCCTTGGGTCAGCAATACCTGCTGTGAAATGATTGTTATTATAGCCCTTTAAAATTTCGTAGAACCAGGGACTAAAATGATTACTCCGCTGGGTAGCTATATAATCGCCAAAGCCAGGGTTACGATCATCGGTTGAGCCGTTAGGTCCATAAGGAAGCAGAAAACTTTCACTGGTTGTGCTGATCAATTTAGAAGGATCACTTAGCAATTGATTTACGGCAGCAGATACGTCCTGCACTTTTCTTATTTGCGTTAATAATTTCAGCTTAATGGTATTGGCTGCCTTTACCCATTTCACCACACTTCCGCCATAAATAATATCATCGGTTTTAGGCTTATTTAAATTAAGCGCTGTAGTGTTATTCAAGTCTGCAACGGCTTCATCGAGGATCTTAATCAACTGCGGATAAATTGTTTCGTCAGCATCAAATTTCGGATACCTGATACTTGAATCGAGCCGATTGGCTTCTGAAAATGGTATATCACCAAAAACATCAACAAACTGGCTATAACCATATGCTTTTAAAACCTTAGCAATACCTACATACTGCATATCGCCATTCGCGCCACCTATTTTAATGATTTGTTCCAGGTTCTCGAAAACACCCTGGTACATAGTCACCCAGGTTGTGCCGATGTAAAAACCACTGCCTGTGTAACCGTATTGATCCTGGCCTTCACGGGTTGATAACTGATGGGTATAGACAGATAGTATTTGTGATAATCCACCGAGGTTACCATTACCAATTGATAAAGCATTTCCGAGAGAGTTTTCCGCTGTTGGTAATAATTTGGATACCTCAACTTTCAAAGGATTATTCGGATCTGTATTAATATCAAGGAAATCTTTTTTACAAGAAGCAAATAACATTGCGGCCGGTAAAATGATCTTTATAAATTTTGTTGTACTAAGCATACTTTAATTTTTTATCGGTTAAAAAGTGACCTTAAGGTTTACTCCATAGCGTTTGGTTGTTGGCGCCGCGGATAATTCAATACCCTGCGTAGATGTAGCGCCGTAGGAGTTTACCTCGGGATCGAAATTGGTATACTTAGGGAAATTAGGTGCGCTGAACCAAAGGTTTCTACCAGACAAACTAATTGTTGCTGAACCAATCGGTAATTTTTTAAACAGTGATTTTGGCACTTCATAACCCACGGTTACTTCACGTAAGCGATATACCGTAGCATCATAAGTATTCCATTCCGCAGCGGTGTTGCCACCGAATGTTGCACCGTTATTTGTGTTAGGTGAAAAATATAAATCGTTCGTAGTAATGGATGTCGTATTGGGAATTGTTTTTCCTCCATTTAAGATGGCTTTACCGGTTGATGGGTCGCCATAAATACCGGGGATGATCCAGTTACTTAACCTGTCTTTGGTATCGAGGGATACTCCCCTGCTTAATATCTGCGACACTGTCACTGTATTGATATCTCCACCGATCGTCATATCAAATAATGCAGAGAGAAAAATGCCTTTGTAAGAAACGCTGTTAGTGATACCCAGTTTAAAGTCGGGATTAGGATCGCCAATGATATCCAACTCAGTAGATTTGATCATACCACCTGTGCCGGGGTTGATCAGCAATGCACCCGTAGCGCTATCCCTTAATACTTTTTCACCACGCAAAAATCCAAAGGGTTTACCAGCTTCGAGGTATGGTCCGAAGTTGTTGAATATCGGTCTCAAAGAAAGCCTGTCAACACCAGCGATCAGTTCTTTTACGATGTTCCGGTTCTTTGTAAAGGCGGCGTGTACAGCCCAGGTAAAATCCTTTGTTTGTATAGGTTTCACCGTCAAGTCAATTTCAATACCAGTGTTATTTATCTTCCCATAATTGGTATTAAAAGTGGAATAACCTGAAGACGATGGTATGGATATCGGGGCGATAAGGTTAGTAGAGTTTCTGTTATACCAGGTAAAATCTACCTCGATCCTTCTTTTGAAAAAACTTAACTGTGTACCCAATTCAATTTCGGTAGTGAACTCAGGTTTTAGATCCGGGTCGTTAGCTCCCGCCGCAACAGAGGCTGTGGACTGCCCAAGGAAATTCACGCCGAGGTTAAATACATTATCCAGCGAATACGGCAATGCATCTCTTCCTACCTTAGCCCATCCACCTCTAACTTTTGCAAAATCCAATACCCTGCTTTGCATATTCAACGCGTCTGTTACAATTAAGGAACCAGATACCGATGGATAGAAATAGCTCCTGTTCGCTTTGGGTAAAGTAGACGACCAATCGTTGCGTCCCGTCATTTCAACGAAAGCGAAATTTCTATAGCTCAAAGTTAGATCTCCAAACGCTCCGATTAAACGCTGCCTGGTGAACTGGTCTCCAAAAGATGGCACCGGCACGCCATTTACAACCGGGCCAAATATTTGCTGCGATGTATTTCCCAACGTGTAAATGCCACGGGTAATAAATTTGTTTCCCGTTGCAATTTGCCGGTTTGTAGTGCGCTGGTTGACGTTGTTACCCACCACCAGTTTAACCATAAGATCGTCATCGACCTTTGGAGAAAAACTCAGTAGAAAATTTGATTCAATCTCCTGCTTCCTATAATTATCCAACACAATTCTTCCTGCTCCTTCTGCAGCCCTGGAGCTGATCTCGGTAACCTCTCTCCTGTCAAGGCTGTTAACATTATTTCCAAGCGTATAATCAACCCTTATCCACTTATTGATATTAAAGTCTGCATGTATCCCCGCAATAATTCTTTCTTCATGCGTGGTCGCCACATTGTTTTCGGCAGACCAGCGCGGGTTATCAAACTGACCGCCTCCGTTCCAGGTAATATTATTGCCTGCTTTGTCTTTGTACGGCAAATCCGTATCCCAGTTGCGTCCCAAAAACATAGAGCGTGCAAATAACGAAGCTGCACCATCAGTTTGGTTTTCGCCAAAATATCCTCCTTTTTGGGTAGACCTTGAATAACTTAAATTACCACGAATATTTACACCGATACCTAACCGTGTAGCGCCCCCTAATCCTACGTTCGACCTGTTAAAAGAAGAATTGGGCACGTATCCCTTTTGCGTTAATTGCGATGCTGTAAGTGAAACAGAATTCTTCTCATCACCGCCGTTTACGCCGATTGAATTTTCATATACTGAACCCGTGTTAAACAAGTTTTTTACATTATCAGGAAAGGCCCGGTATTTTATATTTCCCGATGCTGGAAACAATTCCGGGTAGGCATTTTTGTAAGTTGCAAAGTTGGGCACTGAATCACGGGATGAAAATGCGGGGCCCCATGAGCCATTTGATGCCGGCGAAAAAAGGAAATTAGCCCCAGTGCCGTAATCATTCTGGTATTTGGGAAGGTTCGCAATAGTTTCCAATGAATAAGAAGTGCTGTAGGTTACCTCCAACCCTTTGCGACTTCTTGCAGCGCTGCCCGATTTAGTAGTAATGATCAACACGCCATTAGAAGCACGTGAGCCATACAAAGCTGCTGCGGAAGATCCCTTCAATACACTCATACTGGCAATGTCATTTGGATCAAGATTGCTGATACCGCTTGAATAAGCAGTTCCACCAGAAGTTTGACTGCTGGTAGTGATCTGGTCATTGCTATAAGGCACACCATCCACTACTATCAATGGTTGGTTATCGCCGAAGAAAGATGAATTACCCCTTATCTGTATTCGGGTAGCCGCACCGGGTGTTCCCTGCGAACTACGAATGTCAACACCGGCCACTTTTCCTTGCAAAGATTTTAAAACATCCGGCTCAGATTTTTGAAGCAGTGATGCCGGGTCTACTTTACCCACCGAATAACCGAGCGCCTTATCGCTTCTGCGTATACCCAAAGAAGTTACTACCACTTCTTCCAGCCTTTTTTCGTCTTTTAATAAAGTAACATTTACCTCTGATTGATTTCCCGGCTCCAACTCTACTGGTGTAAAACCAATTGAAGAAAAGACAATGGACTTGGCGGAGGCTGGAACCGTAAGGGAAAATGCGCCGTCTGCACCAGACTGAGCTCCTTGCGATGCGCCTTTTATTTTTACGGATACGCCAGCCAATGGGGCGCCGTTTTTATCTGTGATTTTTCCCCTGAGTGTTTTTGTTTGCGAATACGCAACGACTGTAAATAGAAAGAGAGGAAAAAATAATAATAATAAATGTTTTCTCATACCTGGGTGGTTTTTTAGTTTGAATCAATAACGGATCCGGTTAGCGATAAAATTTAGCAACCGGCATGTCAAAACCGGGTTAACCGGTGATGGATCTAAGACACTCAAATTAAAAGAAACGGTGCAGCGCAATAGCCGTAAAAAAGTGAACTATAAAAAAGCAATCATGAGTTATTTAAATCGTCCGCTGATGCAAGAGCCCGAATGATGCGAGATGTTAATGAGGTTAACATTTGTGTTTCTATGCGAAGAAATGATAGGATGTTTAAGTCGGGCGACAAGATGATACAAGAAGATTAATGAGGTGGGATAAAGAGAAGGTGATGATAGGATAATATAAAAAAAGGGTCCCCTGTAAAGACAGAGGACGTTGTGCTTTTACTAAAACAAACATTAGCACATGAGAAGAGTTGATGGGTATAAACAGAGTTAAACAAACAGCTTTGTTGTTATAAAATAACGTTATGCTGATGATATGAAAGTTGATAAATTGACTGAAGCATGATTTTCTTTTACCGGGCCACGGTAATTAACTACCGAAGTATTTTTTATCAGATCACGCCAAAAGTCTACACCTTTTAAAAAGGTGTAAATTTTTTAGATACCGAATGACACTGTTGCGTCGCAATATTAAATAAGATCAGGATAATACGATGGCGCCAAGATCGATTTCGAGATGTGTTTTTACGGATTGCGTTTCTATCACAACACTTAGTTGGTGACTACCCGGGTAAAGTATGTTCAAGCGCTTTTTTATCTGGTAAATATTATCTCTTTTTCCATTCATGAGGGTTGATGTTTCGGGAGGCTTGCTGTTGTGTATATCGCATTTCAACAGATCTTTACTGATGTTGATATTAACATGAACATAGGCCGGCTCGTTTTTAATAACAAGCTGCGAAAAAATATTTTCAACGAGCGGCAACAGGATGAATGACGCGATCTTTTTTCCTTCAATATCGCCTGATACCTGTAACTGGTAATTGGCGGGCTCCTTGCTGCCATCCTTTTCAAGATCGATGAACTCCTGCAATACCTGTATCTCCTTTTCAACTTCTACCTGGGTATGCTGGTACTGGCTTAAAGTAAACAACGTGATCTTTTGCAGGCGGGAGATCATGCCGGCAATTTCCGGTGATGTACGTTTTGCCAGGTCTTGTATGCGGGAGAAAGTATGGAACAAAAATGTGGATTGCGTCTCGTCATCGTTATGAATGAACGCCTCCATTTTTTCTTTTTGGTAAGTAAGTACATCATTCTCTCTTTTTTTGATGTACCACATTTTTCCAAGCTTGATGGCTGCTGCCATACAGCCTTCCATATTAAATGTGAGAAAGAAATAAAAGAACGCCCATAACATGGTAGACGGTCGAGACATCTTTAAACCATAGAACTTATAAATATGAGGGGTAACGTACGTGTTGTAAGCCTGGTACACAAAGAAACCAGCGATGGCAAACAGTAGCCACATCAATACCATTTTTACATACATGCCCCTGAACAGGAAACGTGGGAATAAAAAATAAATAATGGAATAGCAGAAACTCATATCGATAGGCGTAGAACAAAGTACTTCGGAGATGGAGGAAAAGAAAGCGGTGTGAAGACCATAGGATTGCGAGCGCCGCAATGTTGCCTCTGTAGTAAAGTAGGATATCCAGCCTAACCAAAAAAACACATGACGTAAGATGCGGAATTTTTGTTGGTTAGAAAAAACCAGGCTGTCAATATACATAGTGCAGGTTTGTAAAAATAACTTCGGTAAACAATAATTTTCGCCGGGGGTTAATCTTACAATTTAATAAAAAAAAAGAAACAAGCTATTCAAAATGGCTATTTATCATTAGCCGCATCAAAGTAAAACATTTTTAATTGAGCGTATATTAAAACTATAAAAAGACGGCCACCCGGCTAATCAATCTTTACCCGGATCTATAAACTGGCGATCCATTCTTTGAACACGGGAGCGGTATACTGGCTCACATGGATATCGCCTTTTATCCACTCAGGCGAGGCAAGATGAATTACTATCTTACCAAATTCTATCACTTTAAATTCTTTGATGGCATCACTGTTGATGATAACGCTCCGGTTAACACGAAAAAAATTGCGGGTATTTACAGTCTCTTCAATTTCAGCAAGGCACTTGTCGATAATAAACCGCTTGCCGGAAAAATCCACCGCAAATATTAACCGGTCGACCGAATAAAAAATTGCGATATTCCTGATATTTAAAGGAATATAAGTGTTCCCTCTTTTTGCAATAATTTTACTTTTTTCGACTGATTTGTCTTCAATTTTGTACGCTGGATCCATTGTAAAATGTTTTGGGGTTATGCAAATAATGACATTCAAAAAGACAACAGAAAGTTCATATTTGATACAGGTAAACTGACCTAAATAACCGAAGCGGGAATTTGATAATCTTAAACCCAAAAAAGTACTGCTGAAAATGTTGCCTGCCTCTATATAATACTATCATAGACAAGATAAACAACCATTGGAATGTTAAAGTCGTTAACATACCAACCTGGTTATAACCAAAAACATTTACGAAGGAAGGTGTACTTTAACATTAATTTTCCATACTAAATGGCCGGGGAGATTGTAATAGATCGTTTCATTGTAAAGTGAATGTCCATACCCTTTAAAGCACAAAAAATTATCATTGAGACATTCAAAACTATGCCTGCTAAACACTATCGTGAAATAATTGCCAAAGCTATCCTGATTCCATTGGCGGGCATTTGTATCCCATTACTTTCCGGGCTGTATCAGCATCTGGATTATTTGTCGTTTCAAAAAGTGTTGCTTGTAACTATCCTGTTCATACTTCTATCGTTCGGAGTATGGGAAATGAATGTGCGCATGATGAAGCAATTCAGAAACCGGTGGTACCGCAAAGACAAAAACGCTTATACCGATTTTGTGCGCCGGATCATGCTGCATATAGTTTCTACTTTTACTGTGTCGACTATTTTTTTATCCCTACTAATGTATTTCTCCGGCAAAAGCAATCCAATTATACTTTTAAAAACTTCGTTTTCGATCACGGTATTTGTAATTATCGTAACCTGCATTTTTGAGATCGTTTACCTTACCGTGGAAAGAGAGACCAGTTCATTAAAAGCCGAAGAACTTCACTATGCAAAATCAGAAGCGGAACTGACCGCGTTGAAAAACCAGATAGATCCTCATTTCATTTTTAATTCACTCAATACTTTGTCTCACCTTATACAGACATCCCCCAATGTTGCTTACTTGTTCAATAATAATCTTGCAACTATTTACAGGTACATTTTATTTAATAAGGATAAAGAATTTGTGTTGCTGAAAGAAGAGCTTGAATTTGTGAGCCATCACTTTTACCTGTTTAAGATCCGCTATGAGCAAGCAGTTCAACTGACCATAGAAATTGCAGATGTAAAAACAGAGAACTACCTGATACCCCCTATCTCGCTGCAAATGCTGGTGGAAAATGCCATTAAGCACAACGAGTTTTCGGATCTGCAACCGATGAATATCTCGATACTTGTAAATAGCAATTTTGTTACCGTTAAAAATCAAATCACACCGAAAAAATATTTTATCCCGTCTTCTAAAATAGGATTGCATAACTTATCCAACAGATACCGGATCTTAACAAAAAAAGAGATCATAATAGAAAACACTGCTGAATATTTTATTGTTAAACTGCCTCTTTTAAGTTATTAGAAAATGTTGAAAGTACTGATAATAGAAGATGAGAAACCTGCTCTGGAAAGTCTTATCCTGAAGCTTGATTCGTTAAGCCTTGATATTAATGTGATCGCCTCGATGACATCGATGAAAGAAACGATTTTATGGCTCAACCACAACAAGCAGCCTGATTTGATCCTGATGGATATTCACCTCACCGACGGGCTTTCCTTTGGCATATTTGAAGCCACCACCATCACAGTGCCGGTGATATTTATTACGGCGTACGATGAATTTATGATCAAAGCATTTGAATACAATGCTATTGACTATATACTAAAACCCATTGATGATAACAGGCTGATGGAAGCTATCAAAAAATACTATTTTCTTCAAAAGCATTTTATAGGCAACTATTCTTCAATGCTTACTTCATTAAAAGAAAAAAATCAAAAGCGAAACAGGATTATTATCAGGAAGGGAATGGAATTTCAAAGCATTAAAACAGATGATGTCGCATGTTTCTATACAGAGCACAAACTGATCTTTTCTGTAGATAAGGACCAAAAAAAATACCTCACAGAAACCCGTAATTTAAGCGAGCTGATAGAGGAACTGGATGAGAATACATTTTTTAGAGTTAACCGCAAGTACATAGTGAATGTGAACTATATCAAAAGATTTATTCCTGCGGAAAAAAGCAAAGTGGTGATAGAACTTACTATTCCCATCAATGAAGAGATTGTAGTAAGCCAGGAAAATTCTGCTGAATTTAAAAACTGGATGAATGGAATTTAGATAGGTGTACTTTTTATTTACCAATTGCCATTATTAGCTCCTCCTCAAATTTTTGCTCGGTCAACGCTTCTTCAAAAAAACTTTTTTGACCAGTTCGGGCATTTACAAAAAGCGTTGCAGGTATGCTCCCACTCCATTTCTTGTTGATCATCGGGCAAAAGTAATCCGCATCGTTTTCATTGAGCCACGCAATATCAGCAGTGAAATTATTCGTCTTTGCAAATTTGTCAATGAGTTTTGGATAGTACGTTGCAAGATCAAGACTAACTAAAATAAGTTTTACTTTTTGGCCTTCATACTTTTTAGCGATGCGTTGCAGATAAGGTATCTCAGCCACACAAGGTTTGCAAAAGGTAGCCCAGAAATTTACCACATACACCGAGTCTGTTTTTTTGCTGTAATAATTAACTACATCGGTTATTTTCCAGTTAGGTATTTTCTGAGCATTCGTGATGCAATAAAGCAAAAAAAAGCTTGTAAGTAAGAGTATCTTTTTCATGAATTAAAATTAAGATAATATGCAGCAACCATTTTAACTGTCATTTTTTTTGCAGGCAAATTAGCTTTTGGCTAATCACCCATTTCAGACTAATTTTGCCAACGCTTTTGGATTTTAAGTAGCTAATTTGAAAAAGCAAGTTTTGTTGGTGCTTAAAATCAATAATAAATTTCACACCTTAAATCAAAATTGAACATGGCATACGATGTAATAGTGTTAGGTAGCGGACCTGGAGGTTATCCTGCTGCGATCAGGGCAAGCCAGTTAGGCAAAAAAGTAGCGATCGTAGAAAAAGAAAGTCTCGGAGGCGTTTGCCTCAACTGGGGTTGCATTCCTACAAAAGCATTGTTAAAAAGTTCGCAGGTTTTTGAATACGCAAAACATGCAGGTGATTATGGAATAAATGTTTCTAATCCTACGCACAATTTTGAAGGTGTAATAAAAAGGAGCCGCGGTGTGGCCGATAAGATGAGTAAAGGTGTGCAGTTCTTAATGAAGAAAAATAAGATCGATGTAATTATGGGTTTTGGTAAACTGGTTGCGCCTGGCAAATTGGAAGTAACTGCGGCGGACGGCACCAAACAAATACAGGAAGCAAAAAACATAATTATTGCTACAGGCGGACGTGCCCGTGAATTACCAGCCATGAAAATTGATGATTCTAAAATAATTGGTTATCGCAAGGCAATGGTTTTACCAGAGCAACCTAAAAGCATGATTGTTTGCGGCAGTGGCGCCATCGGTTCGGAGTTTGCATATTTTTATAACAGTCTTGGAACAAAGGTTACCATTGTGGAATTTATGCCAAGAGTGGTGCCAGTAGAAGATGAAGATATCAGCAAAGAACTGGAGAAGCAATTTAAGAAACAAGGCATCACCATCATGACGAGCAGTGAGGTAACGAAAGTTGACACAAGTGGAGCTGGAGTAAAGGCAACTGTGAAAACCCCGAATGGCGAAGTAGTATTGGAAGCGGATATCCTGTTAAGTGCCGTTGGTGTGGTGGCAAATATTGAAAACATAGGGTTGGAGGAATTAGGTATTAAAACTGAAAAGGGAAAAATAATTGTAGATGCGAATGGGCAAACAAATGTGCCTGGTATTTACGCAATTGGCGATTGTACACCTGGACAGGCGCTTGCACATGTTGCCTCAAAAGAAGGTATTAACGCGGCAGAGCATTTAAGCGGCCATCATCCCGGCCCCATTGATTATAATAATATACCAGGTTGTACATATTGCAGCCCGGAGATTGCTTCTGTTGGCTATACGGAAAAGGCGGCTAAGGATGCTGGCTATGAAGTAAAAGTTGGTAAGTTCCCTTTTATGGCCAGTGGAAAAGCCAGCGCAGCCGGGGCTGTGGATGGTTTCGTAAAAGTTATATATGATGCAAAATATGGAGAGTTCTTAGGCTGCCACATGATTGGCATGAATGTAACAGAGATGATTGCCGAAGTTGTGGTTGCCCGTAAACTGGAAACCACGGGCCATGAGATCTTAAACTCTATACACCCACACCCGACCATGAGTGAGGCTTTGAAAGAAGCAACAGCGGTTGCTTATGGAGAAGCGACAGACATCTAAAAAGATATTTTTTTGTAACTGAGGACCATCTGTAAACAGGTGGTCCTTTTTGTTTATGATACATGGTGTGAATCATAACTATATCACTTAATAATATATCTACTTAAATTATTTGCTCTTACCCGGTTAACTGAATAAAAACATTAGAATGCATCAGATAATTTGAAGCTTTTTAAGATTATACCCCTTTCTGCCGGTTATTGCATCAATTCCCCTATTTTTGCCCTCCAAAAATTACAGAAATTACTTATGGACAAATTGATCTATGTTATTCCGGCAATGGGCATTGTAGGCCTTCTTTACACTTTTGTAAAATTCGCCTGGGTATCCAAGCAGGACGCAGGAAACGAACGCATGAAAGAGATCAGCACTTATATAGCTGAAGGCGCAATGGCTTTTCTAAAAGCTGAATATAAAATACTTACTTATTTTGTTTTGATAGCCGCTTTGCTTTTAGGAATAATGGGATTAAGTAATGAAAACAGCCATTGGAGTATTGCATTGGCGTTTATATTGGGCGCTTTTTTTAGTGCACTTGCGGGGTTCATAGGAATGAGAATAGCCACCAAAGCAAACGTACGTACAGCCCAGGCTGCCCGAACAAGTTTAAGCAAAGCCTTGCTCGTTTCATTTACAGGAGGTTCTGTAATGGGAATGGGTGTAGCAGGTTTGGCTGTACTCGGGTTAGGTGGGCTTTTTATTATTTTGAAAATGATCTTTGCTCCAGATGCCGCGGTGGATAGTAAAGCCATGGAGCAGACAATTGAAATATTGACTGGCTTTTCATTGGGCGCAGAATCAATTGCTTTATTCGCACGTGTAGGTGGCGGTATTTATACAAAAGCTGCTGATGTTGGCGCTGACCTCGTAGGAAAAGTGGAAGCAGGAATTCCGGAAGATGATCCTCGCAATCCTGCTACAATTGCAGACAATGTAGGAGATAATGTAGGAGATGTGGCAGGTATGGGAGCTGATTTATTTGGATCGTATGTTGCAACAGTTTTAGCGACTATGGTTTTAGGAAGAGAAACAAGTGCATTGGACGATAATTTTGGAGGAATGTCTCCAATCCTTTTACCAATGCTGATTGCATCAATGGGGATTTTATTTTCCATCATGGGAACTTTCTTTGTACGTATCTCAGAAAACGCCGGCCTTAGCACAAATGCGGTACAAAAAGCATTGAACATGGGCAACTGGGGTTCAATAGTTTTAACTGCAATTGCATCTTACTTTTTAGTAGACTGGCTAATGCCGGATACTATGACTTTACGTGGACACGAATTTACCAAGATGGGGATTTTCGGTGCGATCATGGTGGGACTTACCGTTGGAACTTTAATGAGTATCATTACTGAATACTATACAGCAATGGGCAAACGCCCTGTATTAAGTATTATCAGGCAATCGGCTACGGGTCATGCTACAAATATCATTGGAGGTTTGGCAGTAGGTATGGAAAGTACTCTGTTACCGATTTTAGTATTAGCTGGTGGGATTTATGGATCTTATGCATGCGCAGGTTTATATGGTGTTGCTATTGCAGCAGCAGGTATGATGGCTACCACTGCCATGCAATTAGCAATAGATGCTTTCGGACCAATAGCGGATAATGCAGGAGGTATTGCTGAAATGAGTGAACTACCAAAAGAAGTAAGAGAAAAAACAGACATATTAGATGCGGTAGGCAATACAACTGCTGCAAGTGGAAAAGGATTTGCTATAGCATCAGCCGCTTTAACCGCCCTGGCTTTATTTGCTGCTTTTGTGGGCATTGCCGGTATCGACGGTATTGATATATACCGTGCCGATGTGTTAGCAGGTTTGTTTGTTGGTGGAATGATACCGTTTATATTTTCCTCGCTGGCCATTCGTGCTGTTGGTGAAGCTGCGATGGCGATGGTGGAAGAAGTTCGTCGGCAGTTCCGTACTATTCCCGGAATTATGGAGGGTACCGGTAAACCTGAATACGACAAATGCGTTGCAATTTCTACACAAGCCTCGCTTAAGAAGATGATGCTGCCCGGAGCTATTGCACTCCTAACTCCAATTATTATTGGCTTTATTTTCGGACCAGAAGTTTTGGGAGGTTTTCTTGCGGGCGCTACTGTCTGTGGTGTGCTAATGGGAATGTTTCAAAATAATGCAGGCGGTGCATGGGATAATGCAAAAAAATCTTTTGAAAAAGGGGTAGAAATAAATGGTGAGACTTATTATAAAAAATCAGAACCACATAAAGCCTCTGTAACCGGTGACACCGTCGGAGATCCCTTTAAAGACACATCAGGACCATCAATGAACATTCTTATAAAATTGATGAGCATTGTTAGCCTGGTAATAGCTCCTACCCTTACGGTAATTCATCACGATAAGATCGAATCAAACAGGAAAGCTCAACTTGAAACGTTGCTGAAAGCAGAAAACCGGAATAATACCATTGAACAAAAATAAATTGAGTTATAGGTTGAGATAGCACGGTCTATTTATTTCTGCAATTTCTATGAACGTTTCTTTTTGTAAATTAGCACAAACAATTAAAAGTGCCACCTGTAATCTTATATTATGCCATCCCTTTTTTTGTTTTATTACTGTCAATAGAAGCATGGTTTTCTTATAAGGAAAATAAAAAGTTATACGAAACGAAAGATACATTTGGAAGTCTTGGATTGGGTATCGGAAATGTTTTAACGGGCTTTATTACAAAGGCGCTAATATTTGGACTATTTACTTTCCTATATAAGTTTAGAATATTTAACCTCGATTCAGCAAAATGGTGGTATTGGGCGCTCTTATTTTTTGCAGATGATTTCTCCTATTATTGGTTTCATAGAGTTAGCCATTATGTAAATTATTTTTGGGCAAGTCATGTAGTTCACCATTCTTCACAACATTATAATCTTGCGGCAGCATTGAGGCAAACTTGGACAGGTAATGCAACAGGCGCATTTCTTTTTTGGGCATGGATGCCATTGATTGGTTTTCATCCGATTTGGATACTTTTTATGCAACAGGTAAGTCTCATTTACCAATTTTGGATACATACCGAAACCATCAATAAATTACCCAAGCCACTTGAATTTATTTTGAATACGCCGTCACATCACCGTGTACACCATGGAAGTGATCTGAAATATCTTGATAAAAATCATGGAGGGATTTTAATTATCTGGGATAGAATATTCGGCAGTTTTAAACCAGAAGAAGAAAGGCCGAGATATGGACTGACAAAGAACATTGAATCTTTTAATCCCGCAATTATAGCCTTCAGAACATGGGGCGAATTATTTAGCAAAGCCGTTCATTCAGGATCAACAATAAACGGTATTAAATATTTTATCAAATCGCCCGGATGGAGCCATGATGGTACTAGTAAAACAACGGCTCAATTAAGAAAGGAAGAAAAACTAAAGGTCAATAATTGACAAAACATTTGAACTTTATTTTATGGCTTCCCTGGACTACATAATAAACTATTCAATCTAAGAGATAAAAGCCAGGTGAGAGAACGAAGGCCGAATGAAAAATTTATTGTAATTTCCCGTTTTATTGCCCCCCTTCAAAGTGCTTATTCTGTTTCCAATACCGATGAGAAAATTTTTCTGTTCCATTTTCCTGCAGGGTTTCCTGGTATATTAATATGAGAAAGCACCATTGCTTGTTGTAAGAATTTAATTTATTGTATAAATTATTGAGTGAGGCAGTGCATGTTTTACTGATAGTTTTTAGTGTCTGTTTGTTATTTGCCTAACATGAACAAGAGTAATCATCTGAATATTCTTTTTCCCTTGGCTCAATTTTTGGGTAAAAATAACAACCTTAAAAAGATCTTAAGTGCGTCAAAAAATTATAACAAGGGCAAATGGCTAAAGTAACTTCGGTATTTTGTTTTTTATTTTTTTCCCTATTTGCTAACTCGCAAACCGTTGACTTTACTTTCCAGAGTGCGAACGGCTTGTTATGTAATTCGTCCACAATCCAGTTCACTCAAAATTGTACAGGTAATCCAACTAGCTTTATATGGAACCTGGGAAATGGTTTAAAAAGCACGAGCCCAAATCCTTCAACGAGCTATATATACGCCGGAAGTTATTCAGTAAAGTTAATTGCGATTTATCCGCAAAAGCAAGTTGCAATAACAAAAACTATTGTCATTTCTCCGGATATCGTCCCTATCTTATCTGCAGATAGAAATTATATTTGTCAACCAGGTGTTATTAATTTTACAACAAGTTCAAACGGAAATATTGCCAAGTATGAGTGGGATTTTAGTGACAATACAGGACTAACTACTACTCAAGCTAATATCAACAGTCATACATTTTCGAACTATGGCAAACATTCGGTAATTGTAAAAGCAACAGATATGTCAGGCTGTTTTGGGTATGACACAATTTCTGTTGATGTAAAAAAAATTCCAATTACAGCAACATCAATTCCCCCATTGGGTTGTATACCGGCCAATACAAAATTTAACACAAATGCTACGCTTCCATTAAATAGCTCCGTAACTAATTATATATTGAATTTTGGAGATGGCAGCACGCCAATAACTACCAGCAACTCAACAACTAATCATACATATAGCATTGTTGGATCTTTTTTACCTACTGTTACAGTGACAACCAATGAAGGTTGCACAAATACTTTTAATGTCCCAGCAGTAGCATACGGCACCCCTCCTACCAGCCCTATTGCCTATCCAAAGAAAACAATAGTTTGCGGATCCGATAGTGCTGGTTTTGTTGCAAAAGCAATCAACGCAAATCGATATTTATGGGATTTTGGGGATGGTACAACCGCTAGTGTAACTGATACTTTCACTCAACATAAATATTCAGCTTTAGGCGCTAAAACAGTAACGGTGACTCCTTTTTTTAATGGTTGTTCAGGTACCCCTATTAGCTTTCAAATAACTGTTGTTGGTGTAATTGCTAAATACGTGTTTACAAATGTTACCTGTACAGATAAAAAAACATTTTTATTTGGAAATGTTTCTTTAGGCAACAAAACCTCCATTGCGTGGGATTTTGGGGATGGTACCCCAATCGTCACTACGTTTAACTCAACACATACCTTCCCCCCCTCCGGGAGATTCATTACAACTTTAACTATCACAGATGCTGCTTCAGGTTGTATAGATACTTTTTCCCGGCCAATTTTTACTGCCGATCCTATACTGGTGAATCCGGATCTATCAATTTGCAAAAATTCCAGTACAACTTTTAAAATTTCAAATACTTACAATAATCCATCCGCCTCATATATTTGGAGCATAGTTGGAAGACCACTTAGTTCAGGTAATGATTCAACTTTAACAATCAAAGCCACTATCTTGGGAAATTTCAATAATTATGTTATAATTAGGAACGGACCGGGATACTGTACCGACACAATTCCCTTAAGTCATCCTATTTTGGTACGGGGTCCGAATCTAAATTTTACTACGCCGGCAAATATTTGTTTTACTGATCTTTTAAATATCACCAATAATTCTAAACCTTTCGTCGCTGCTGAAACTGTTACATTGTGGTATTGGAACTATGGTATTTCCGTTTCTAATGATACAATCTATCAACCTGCACCAATTCAGTTTAATGCTCCAAGGTCTTTTAATATAACATTAACCGGCATTGATATTAATGGCTGTAAAGACAGCCTTACGAAAAGTGTTATCGTTAATCCGTTACCTTTTTTGCGAGTATTCCCACAATCTGATACAATATGTTCCGGGCAAGGAGATAGCCTTTTTGCATTGCATAGCGATAATATTCTATGGACTCCTTCTGCGGGGCTTTCCTGCACGACATGCGATTCGGTTGGAGCTAACCCTTCAGTGACGACGCAATACATTGTTAGAGCTACAACTCCCTTTAATTGCAGTATCCAGGATAGTATCCTTGTCACAGTTATTCCAAACTTCACGGTTATTCCGATGAAGGTCAATCAATATATTTGTTTGGGCGATGAAGTAACGTTGGATGTAGGACCCAAAGACAAAATAATCGTTTGGTCACCTCCCACCGGTCTTTCAAGTACCAATATTTTTACCCCTATTGCACGCCCCAACCAGACTACTACTTATACAGCAACTTTAAAGGATTCACTTGGTTGCTTTACCAGGACAGCTAATATAACAGTATTCATTAAAACTGTCCCTACGGTGGATGCTGGGCCCAATAAAACTGTCCCCTATAATTCCACTTTTAATATTTCACCCACGTATAGCTCCAATGTGAAATCTTATATCTGGACGCCAGCTACTCTCTTAAATTGTTCCACTTGCCCGGCTCCAGCCGGCATTGCTTCTAAATCGGAAACATATAAGATCGAAGTGACTTCGGACAGCGGCTGTATTGCTACAGATTCTATTCTCATAGCAATTGAATGTAAAGAATCTAACCTTCTTATGCCAAAAGCTTTCTCTCCAAACAATGATAATTTGAATGATATTTATTATCCTTTGGCAAGAGGTATAAAAACGATCTCTCACTTTGCAATCTACAATCGTGAAGGACAGCTTTTATACGAAGCCCGGGATTTTCTTCCTAATGACAGATCGTTTGGATGGAATGGAGAATTTAAGGGTACGAGGCAAGCACCACGAGCTTACGTCTTCATGTTAGAGGCTATTTGTGATTTAGGACAAAGAATTACAAAAAGTGGAAGCTTCCTATTATTACGATAGTCTCATTTCCTCTAAGATAATTTTTCAGGTTAAAATTTGACGAAAGGTTATTACAATTACGATTTATTTCATAGCTTGCTTACGAAATAAATCGTATTATGAATTTAACTAAGAATAATAAGCCCACCGAAAGCGAACTGGAAATACTACAGGTCTTGTGGGATAGAAATTCTTCAACCGTGAGAGACGTGCATGAAGAACTCCTGAAATCGAAGGATGCTGGCTACACCACCACTCTCAAACTTATGCAGATTATGTTTGAGAAAGGTCTTGTGACACGTGATAGTAGCAGCAAGACACATATTTATCAACCTGCAGTAACGAGGGAAAATACCCAAACATTATTCCTCAATAAAATGATCGATTCTTTATTTTCCGGGTCATCGGCTCAATTGATCATGCAGGCATTGGGAAATCACAAAGCATCAAAACAAGAGTTGGAGGAAATAAAAAAATTCCTAAACGATATCAAATAGCCGCATTCATGCAATTACCTGTCTTTGAGAACGCTTATTTTCTACAATCTGCCGGGTGGGCCATCACAAACAGTTTTTGGCAAGCCGGCATGTTATGGCTTTTATATCAACTAATAACAACGCTCGATAAAAGCCTTTCCTCACTGGTAAAATATCATTTAAGCATTACGCTGACCGCGGCATCATTTATTTGGTTTCTTTTCACTATAGTTGAGAATTTTAGAGTATTGAGAAGCAACATGGTTTCCGGTGGAGAAGATGTTACAGGTAATTGGCTGTTCAAATTTGAATATATTAATACTGTCTTACCCTACCTTTCCTTTATTTACTTGATAATTCTTTGTTTGTATAGTGTCCAGTTTGCAAAAAGGATATTTTCTAACCGGATTTTACAAAAATCCGGGCTAACTAAGGCACCGTTAGATTTCAGGCTCTTCGTTAATCATACCGCAATTCATCTTGGTATTAAAAAGAAAATTGGGGTTTGGATATCCGCACATGTAGATGTTCCTTCCGTTACTGGCTTTATTAAGCCTGTTATTTTACTACCGGTTGCAATAATAAATCATTTATCTGCAAAGCAGGTAGAGGCTATTTTACTGCATGAATTGGCTCATGTCAAACGCAACGATTATATCGTCAATGTGGCTCAATCTTTCATTGAACTAATCTTGTTCTTTAATCCGTTTGTTTTCCTATTAAGTAATATAGCAAGGAAAGAAAGAGAAAACTGTTGTGATGACTGGGTTTTGAACTATCGCTATAATCAACAGGATTATGCGAGAGCATTATTGTTGCTGGAAGAACAACGACAATCGAAACCGGGCTTCGCTCTCGCCGCGACAAACAATAAAAAAACTCTATTAAATCGTATCAAGCGCTTATTTCAACCTGTAGCAGAAACAAATTTTACTAAATGGCAACAACTGAAATTTATATCCGTGTGCATTTTGATATTAATTGCAATTTCCTTTGGCCTTCCTTATGTTATCAAGAAACCATTTAAGCTTGCAAACTTGCAACAACCTGCCTTGGTAAACATTCAAACACCTCATGAAACCAGTTCCAATAGCGAGCATTTTAGGGAAAATACTTTGAGAAGCCAACCAATTACAACGATAATTGAAAAAAAGACCAGAGTGAAAATTACTTCACAGAAAATACGGAACAAAAAAGAGACGGAGAATCACTATGTGAATGCCTACATTAATGAAGAATTATTGACTCCCAGTGATGCACAAAAGGATATTCCAATACTTACCTCGGAAAAGGACATTGCTGACGTAAGATATTATGTAAAAATAGAAGAACAACAATCTGGTAAAAAGCAAACGAATACTTACGTCTTTGAACTTAAAAATGAGAATGGGCTGCCTTCTGTTAAGCCATTGATTATTCTGAATAAACTGAAGGTTTCGTTAAAAGGATCTCCAATCCGACTGTTAACTGATACTATAATAAAGCCGATTAGAAAAAGAGTTACTTCTTAGAATTTTCCTCCAGGCACTTCAAATGCGCTCGTAATTTACCGCATGATAATTTTGTAGCTTCTTTTCGCACTTCGATCGTGGTATCGCTTCACTGATTTGAATAAGTCAGTTTAATTTGCTGGAGTTGTGGTAGTTAAAAATTAAGGCCCGATAGAAATCGGGCCTTTGTTTACGAACCTAGTTCGGTTCTGTAACCCCCAAAGAAAACATCGTGTTTACCAGGCACAACTGCTACATATTGAGGATCATAATATAAACGCTTTTCGGTAACGGTTATTATATTAGTTATTGAGTTAAGTTAGTCGAGTTGCTTTTTCACCTTTTCTACCATCTTTCTTTTCATCTGAAACAGAAGATTAAAGGAAGCTGCTATAAATTTATTTACAACAGCTTCCCTATGATCACTAAACCCCCGTTTAGTCTTTTAGTTGGCTTTAGTGAACTTCTAAATCAAATTCACTAAAGATCCATGCTTAGACATCTTATGATTAAAAGCAACGCCAATTACTTTATTACGCTTATACACATTTGAATTTTCGACAACAAACTTTAGAGTTAGAGCAGGTGAAAGATAGTACGGCAATCTAAGGCTTAGGCCAGAGAATTTATTTTTAATAAAATCTGCCAGGGGATTTATGGATAAAGAGGACAATGACATTACAAGCGTAAGGATCTTTTTCATTCTAATTGTGGTTTGAAATTTCAGATAAGTCGGTTCGCCGAAGGAGATTGCAACGATTCAATTAGAAATTGAATAACTGGCGGATTTTAGAGTGTGAAAACTGAATAACTGAGGTACTGCTATTTCAATTTCCATACAAACATAGGAAGGTTTTTTATATTTCCAAAAATTGACGTAAGTATTTTTACGGTGCAAAGGTATTTTCGTTCGATAATAGCATTTTTCTTAAAAAATATTAAATATAATGTCAAATTTATTCAAATATAATTGCCAAATGGCCTAAAATTTAGAAATAATACTTCCTAAGCACTGTCACAACCCATACCATTTTGATAAATAATTGCCCCTATTCCTTTATAAATCCAAGTAAAACATACCTATTTAATAACACTCGGAAATTACGGTCGCACTCCTACTAAACTCATCTCCAAAATCTTTGCGATTCAGTTTGCATCGCTTATCACTTAAACGCTCCTTTTAAAATATCACAAAACATCCTCGAAAAACCGATTGTCGTAATCAGACTGCCAAAATAACATCTTCACAAATCATCGAACAAGATCGCCGTTCCAACGCACAATTTCGACATAGTTTTTTTGCCCTATTTCAGGTTAAATAGGAAGAAAGAATCGTTTGGAGGAGCTATTATATGATACTTTTTCTCATGTCACTTTTCATCAAAAATAAAAATAAAGATATTAATTATAAATAACTGATAATCATTAGTATAATTTGTATAAATGATGGCATCCTATCAACCGAATCAACAACAGTCGATTGGAGTAGGTGATGCGATTATTTGAATATTTATATTGACATATAAAATGTAAATTTTTAATATAACACAATAATAATCAATATATTACTAATATTTTTATGCAGCTATTATATTTGGTGTAATTTCTCGGCAAAAAATGGATATAAAAAATCAGCTTTGCTAAAGCACTTAGCTGAACTAAAAGACTACCAAACTTTTAGAACCCAGCCTTAACTATTAGTAATTGTCATAACTTTGATGAATGCTTAGACGTTTTTATCCTCTCCTCCTCTCGATCGCTGTACTGCCATTTTTGCTGAATTCATGTAGCACTCCAAAGGAACTCGAATACAGAGATTTCAAAAATTTTACAATTACCAAGGTTGGTTTTTCTTCCACAGCAATAAGGATGGACCTTGTTTACTATAATCCCAATAACTTCAGTTTGCAACTGAAGAGTACGGATCTGGATATTTTTCTGGAGAATAGTTACTTGGGGCATACCATACAGGAACAACAGTTAACCATACCATCCCGGGCAGAATTTTTTATTCCGGTAATGGTAGATGTAGACATGAAAAACCTGCTGAAAAATGGATTGATCACTTTATTAAACAACGAGATTATCGTAAAAGTGACAGGAAGTGTGAAGGTGGGGAAAGCCAATTTTTTTAAAAGTTTCCCGGTGAATTATGAGGGCAAACAAACATTCACGTTATTTTAACCCACATTGCAGCTAAGAATCGCCAAATTGAGCAATAGGCTGCGTTTCAATTTTTTTTGGTGGCGGTTTGTGTACTACAAATTTAATTTGTTTAAAGGGTTTTGCTTTTTGTTGTTTAAGGG
>JBDSAP010000193.1:0-36536 GCA_039922055.1 Ferruginibacter sp. | reverse complement strand
TCCCATACCGAACAGAGAAGTTAAGCCCCTTATGGCCAATGGTACTGCACAACAATGCGGGAGAGTAGGTAGCTGCCATATTCTTTTATTAGCCCCGTCTATTTATTTAGATGGGGTTTTTTTATGGGTGTAATTTTTCACCAAACTCTTTCCCCTACCGGTCCGCTGTGGCAGATAAGACCCTTATTATAAAATGATATTGCACAAAAATGCGGGAGAATTAATGGCTGCAATAAAAAAAGCCCTTCGATTTATCGGAGGGCTTTTTTATTGCTACACGGAGGCAATTAGACTGATGCTGCGCAATAATATCAGGCGAATATTCCTTTACGAATAAAGCCCTCCATTACAGAAAGGCTTTACATCTATATGATTTATAGACTTCAATGTAGCCAGAGTAAAATATACGGTAAATAAATCACCTATTGAACCTGTACTTCATCGTTAACCACGGCGCCGGTTTCGACCGTATCGTGTTTTGGCGCTTGATTATGATGGCCAAAAAATCTTTTTTGGAATATCAATATTGCAATTACACCTGCAGAAATAGATGCATCTGCCAGGTTAAATATTGGGCGAAAAAACTCGAACTCCTCTCCTCCCCATATTGGTACCCATTTGGGAAAATGGGCATCCCTGATTATAGGAAAATATAACATGTCAACTACTCTGCCATGAAGAAAACCTGCATAACCATGCGCAGGAAAAATCTTCGCAGGAAAATAACTCCCGGGAATACTTTCTTCAAATATCATCCCGTAAAACATGCTATCAATTAAGTTCCCTAAAGCCCCGGCAAAAATCAGCGCAGCGCAAATGATAAAACCAGCGTGGTACTTTTTTTTAATGATGCTTCCAATATACCATACACCAAATACTACAGCGGCCAAACGAAATAATGTAAGGATCATTTTGCCAGCTTCGCCACCAAATTTCCAGCCATAAGCCATGCCCTCATTTTCTACAAAATGAAGTCGGAACCAACTGCCCAGTATATCATGATGCTCGCCCATGTAATAATGGGTCTTTATGTAGATCTTTAATGCCTGATCAGCCAATACGATCAATAAAATTATAAGTATGACGCTTCCTTTTTTCATAATGATGTGCAAAGATAATAGATAAACGCTTTAAGGTTTAAGCCCGGAGTCTTTTATGTTTTAATTAAAGCTGGCTTATGAAAACCATTTTTAAATCTTTGATTCGCTTGTTTCTTTACACTTTGCTAATCCGCAGATAGTCCTCTCTTTATTCTTCGTAATACACTCTTTTTACACGTTGAGATATCCCCGTTAAAATTTCATAAGGAATAGTTTGCGCCCATTTAGCTAATTCGTTTACCGGCAACACTTCTCCGAATACGATCACTTCGTCTCCTTCGCTTACTTCTGTACCGGTCACGTCGAGCATCGTCATATCCATACACACATTTCCAATAACGGGTACATATTGACCGTTTACCTTCATTTTTCCCAGGCCATTACTTAATATTCGTGGATAACCATCGGCATAGCCTATACGCACTGTTGCAATCAACGAATCCCTGATAGTAATCCCTTGCCTATTGTACCCTATGCTATCTCCCGCCTTTACTCTTTTTATTTGTGAAACTGTTGTTTTAAGGGTGCTAACGTTTTTCAATTTTTCCTGCATAACAGCATGACCGTCTACACCATACAAACCAATGCCCAGCCGAACCATATCCAACTGTAAATGAGGGTGCCTGTGAATAGAAGATGTATTAGCAATATGACGGATAAAACTATATTTTAAACAACTTTGCAAAACAGCGCAGCCTTGTTGAAAAATAGCTGCCTGTGTTTGTGTAAATGCATCATGTGAAGCAGCGTCGCTTGCGGCAAGATGGGAGAATACAGACTGCACTTTGAATGCTGCAGTTGATAGGAGCAACTTGCATAAAGCTTTCATATCCCCTGTCTCAAAACCGAGGCGATGCATGCCGGTGTCGAGCTTTATATGTACGGGATAATTATTTATACCGGACCGATGCAAATATTGTTGAAAGGATGATAATATAGCAAACGAAAATAGCTCCGGCTCCAGGTTGTATTGAACCATTACATCAAACGTTGCATCTTCAGGATTGAGCACAAGGATAGGTAACGTGATACCCGCCCTTCTTAATTCCACGCCTTCATCTGCATAGGCTACCGCCAGGTAATCTACTTTATGAAATTGTAAAAGATTAGCGATCTCATATCCACCACTGCCATAACTAAATGCTTTTACCATCACCATCAGCTTTACACCAGGTTTTAAAAACTGCTGATACTCTTTAAGGTTATGGGTAATTGAATTCAGATTTATTTCCAACACGGTTTGATGAACTTTCTCCTCCAGCAAATGACTGATCTGTTCAAACTCAAATATTCTTGCACCCTTCAATAAAATTGTTTCATTAAAAAAATGCAGCGAAAAAAACTGATGCCTGAATTCACTTGTTGAAGCGAAGAAAAATACCTGGGGTATGTGTTTAAAACTTTCTTTCTGTTTGGAAATTTCGGGGCCTATTCCAATAAACCGATTGATTTTTTTTTGTTGGAGAATCGCTGCCACCTCCTCGTACAGCTCACGGCTGCTTTTACCTGATTCTAAAATATCGCTCAGGATCAAAGTTCTATTGGGATGCTGTTGTTGTTGCACTAAAAAATCAAGCGCAATCATTAATGAATTGATATCTGCGCTGTAACTATCATTTATAACCGAACAGTTATTGATGCCATGTTTTAATTCGAGCCGCATTTCTACAGCACGTAATTGCAACATACGTTTTGCAACTATTGCGTCTGGAATTTTTAAATATAATAACACACACCAGCAGGTTATAGCATTTTGAATAGACGCATCGTCGGTAAAAGGGATTGCAATAGAAACAGGAAGACCGCTTTCCTTAGAACGATGATCGGTGGCAGTAATAATGGTATGGCTATTTCCTGCTTCAATGGATGTTATCTGTAATGAGGCCGCCTCTTTTTTACACCATGAAAAAAGTTTAAAATACTTATCGCTCCTTACGTTGTTTGCAAAAGTATTAACGCCTGAATTTACATCAGGATCATCCGCATTGTAAACGAGCGCTTCGGTGTGTACAAAAAGCTTTAGCTTTTCATTCACCTTCTGCCGAATGTTTAAAAAGCCTTCGCTATGCGCCATTCCAATATTTGTGAATACGCCAATGGTAGGCTTAATAATTTTTTCGAGTTGCTGCATTTCATCTGCTTGGGATATACCGGCTTCAAAAATGGCAAGTGTATGTGCGTCACTCATTTGCCACACACTTAACGGAACGCCTATTTGTGAGTTATAACTTTTCGGACTTCGAACTATTGCATAATCTTCCTGCAATAAAAGATACAACCATTCCTTTACGATCGTTTTACCATTGCTGCCTGTGATACCGATAACGGGAATGTTGAATTGCTTTCGGTGGTGTGCCGCAAGCAAATGAAGAGACTGCTGCACATTTTTAACCCGAAGGAAATTTGATTCACGGTAATTAGAACTTTCTTCTATTTCAAAATCCTCGCCAACAACGAAATTCCTCAAGCCTTTATCATACAATTCCTTTACAAATAAATTACCATTTCTTCTTGGCCCCACCAATGCAAAAAATAAAGTAGTTGCCGGAAATAATAGCTTCCGGCTATCTAATAATAGATGCTCAATGACAGCAGATGAATTCTCATCCCTTAAGAACTTCCCGTTAATGATTTTTTCTATTTGCGAAATGGAATAACTCAAACCAGTTATTTAAATAATGATTATTAGAACGTATTTGTGAAGCACAAGAATAGATTGCAACTCTACACCAATTCTTCTTCATAGATCATTCAGGGTGTCTTTAGAAACGGTCTTTTTATCTATAAACATTGAATAAAAAATAGAGCTACTAATGCAAACCATTATTACACCTAATGAAATAATTACCTGGATGTTCTTGCTCAACCATTGGTTGATCCAATGTTCGGCCAACATCTTAGCACCGATAAATATTAACACTACTGCAATGCCTTGTTGCAAAAAATCAAATTTAGAAACTGCACCCCGCAATAAAAAGAAAAGGCTGCGTAAACCGAGTACTGCAAAAATATTAGAAGTGTAAATAATCATTCTATCACGGGAAATACCCATTACTGCCGGTATGGAATCCATGGCAAATACCAGGTCGATACCAGCAAGTACAATTATCACCACAAATAAAGTGGTATACATTCGCCGGCCATTTTCACGAACTACATAATGGCCGTTTCCATCATGAGGGGCTAAGGGAAGTATCTTTTTTAATAGCATATATATCCTGCTTTCCTGCGGCTTAAATTCATCATCATCACCTGCAGTAAACATTTTAAATCCTGTGTATAAAAGAAATACTCCAAACAAATATAGTATCCAATCGAAACGTTCTACTAATACTACACCCACCGTAATAAAAATAATGCGAAACACTATTGCCATTAGGATACCGATCAGCAACACACGTCCATAATGTTTTTCTTTTACGCCAAAGGCGGAGAATATAAGGATAAACACAAAAATATTATCAATACTCAAACTCCACTCCATCAGGTAAGCACTCAGGTATTGTAAGGCAAGCACTTCGCCATTTTGTATCCAGATAAAAACAAAAAAGCCCAATGCCAATGCAACCCAAAAAAAGGTTTGCATCAACGCACTTTTTAAACTTACGATAGTATTTTTTTTACTTAACAATCCAAGATCGAACACCAGCGCCAGAATGATGACGATACCAAATACCAGGTAAAATATTTCATTCTTACTCATTGATAGGATATTAAGACACCGGGCACCCCTATGTCAAGAAAAAATTTATGTTGTGTATTTACGTTTTCTGTACCATTGATACCCCAATGCAAATATGCATACCAGGGCAATAGGAACAGCAATATTTATTACCTGCCACATAGTTCTCTGATCGGTCACTTTTTGTACATCCAGCAAACGAAGGGTATAGTCCTTACCTTTTGCCTCAAGAATGTTATTTTTATTTGCCAGGTACTCAGTGCATGTCAAAAAGAAATCCTTATTGGCATACTGGTTCCTGGTGTACTTATTCGTACCCATCGGTAACGGGCCCACTACTTCCGAAACCTGGTTCATTACAATATCTGCATCACCCACCACAATAACTTTGCCGGGCATCGGGCTTTCCCTTAAAAAGACCTGCTTATTAGCTTTCAATGTATCCAACTGCGCCTGGCTTGCACGGTTGGCATACAGGGATGAAAATTTGCCTTCAAGCAAAATCGCAACAGGTATATTTTTTCGATTGAATTTGCTCACATCTTCTTCGGTTTGTAAACTGTTTAGTTCGACTCTTGCCGGAGTGGCCAACGTGTAAGAATTGTTAGAGGTAGCGAGCAGTATGACTTTATTGATGCCCCTGGCTTCTACTGTATCAATAGAGTTAGCGAACTGTGCCAATACATCGGCCTGGTTCTTAACAATTGGATGCTGCGAGCCTGGCTGAAGCAACGGTGCAAATGGCCAGGGTAATAATTGCTTTTGACTTTGACCGCCCACGCTGCCCACCTCTACTGGTATTACATCACTGTGTTTATCAGCGATCAAATCAGTATTTATTCTCACCCCGTACCGAAACAAAAGATCACTGATATTCAGATCTCTTGCATAAGCGATCAGGTCGCCATTTTGTAAACTATCTCTTTCTGCATACAGCACATCAATAAAAAATAACAGGTTGCCGCCATTCATTACATACTGGTCCAGCTTGAATTTATCATCGTCAGTAAATTTAGATGTTGGTTTTACAACTACTACCGTATTATATTCAGGGGAGATAAATGGCTGTATACTGATATTGACAGTATCCACAATAAAGTTTTCTCCTAAAGTTTTAAACACATCATTCACCGGCAAAAAGCCATAGGGCGGCTCACCGTTACCGTAAGCATAAGCAACAATGGGAACCTGGGCCTGGGTTAGTTTTTGAATTGCATTTGCAAACTTATATTCGAGCAGGGCCTCTGCACTATTCAATGACTGCTTGTCTAAAATATCATCTGAGCTAAATACAACTTTTTGTACCTGGCCCTGGAGCAGATCTATGGCCATTGTTTTGCCTCCGTACGAGACAGTTGCGCCAGGAAATATTTCCCGCTGATCTTTACCTTCTCCTTCTTTTACTTGTACCTTTTGGTTGGTAGGCCGCAAGCCCATTGCAATTAATGATTCAAATACTTTTGCCTTGGCCGAGTCATCTAATCCTTCTCCGGGGATCTCAAAATGATACTGAATATTATTACCGCCGTAGTTCTTAAAATTTTGTAGCAGTTCGGCTGTGCTGTTGGAAAGCTTCTTAAACTCCGATTTAATGTCACCCGTAAGAAATACAGTGATATCTACCGTACTATCCAAATTCTTTAAAACCGTTTTTGTTGAACGTGAAAGTGTGAATCTTTTTTCATTGGTAAAATCAATGCTTGTATGAAAGGAAGCGGCTATCCAGTTGATCGCAATAAGAAGCATAATTACCAGGGGCAACAAAATCCTACCGTTAAATATTTTATTGATAGTTGTATTCATTGATACGATTAGCGCTTGTGCAGGTTTTTAACAGTGATTAATAAAAACAAGAAAATGAGACTGGCAAAATAAATAAGATCACGGCTATCCAATAAGCCACGGCTAACGCTTCGATAATGAAAATCAATGCCAATCATTTCAATAAAGTAATCCGCCTTACCCTGGAATACAGGTAGTTTACTAACTGCATTGAAACCGAAGTATAAAATGAGGCACGCAAAGGCACTAATAAGAAAAGCCACCACAGCATTATTAGTAAAACTGCTGCAACATAAACCAATAGCGGCAAATACAGCAGCCAATAAAAACAGACCAATATAACTTCCCGTAATTCCCCCGGTATCTATTCCGCCCGAGCTTAAATTTCGAATGGTAATTATATAAATGAACGTTGGTATTATAACAAATATCAACACTACTAATACAGATAAATATTTTCCCCCAATTACCTCCCACTTAGATAGTGGCCTGGTTTGAAGCAGTTCAAAAGTGCCCGTCTTGAATTCATCTGAAAGAGCACGCATTGTAATGGCTGGCACCAGGAACAAGAGTACCCAGGGTGCCAGTTCAAAAAACCGGTCAAGGGTTGCATATCCAAAATCAAAAAGATTGCTATCCTTTAATACAAATAAAAAAAGTCCGTTTACTAGTAGAAATAATATAATTGCAATATACCCTGTGAGATTACTAAAAAACTGGTGCACTTCTTTTTTATAGATACTCCACATGATATTTAAAATTGCTGCAATTTACTATTTAGGAAGTACAAAAAATGTTGTTTAGATGATTGTATCTGTTTAAGAAATCGAATTTGAACATTCAGCGTATCAATCTTTTAATATGCCAAAAGAAAATCCAATAAAATTATCACGGGAAAGCAGCATATTCGAAAAAGGCATTGTCATTAGTAACGAATAGATTGTTAAAATTACCAAACCTGCTTATTTAGCCTAAAAAGGCAAAAATAGAAACCCGGATAGTTATTCAGAAGTTCATCGCTTCAAAAGAAATTACCGGGCGTCAAAGATTTCGCACAATAGTTGTTACCAAAACCAACTGCACAGTCCCGCCCAACGGCGGGATTTTTTTTATGGATATTTTAAGGCATTGCATCTCAGACTGAAAATCAAATTATGAAAAAAGTAATTCTTGTGCTTTTTGTGGCATTGTCAGCAGGTACGCTCAGTGCACAAACTAAAAAGAAAGGAGCAAAACCGCCTCCACCCCCACCTCCGCCGATAGAGGTAAGAGAAATTCCGCCTCCCCCTCCACCCGCTCCGCCAACTCCTCCGCCTCCACCACCTGCGGAAGCGAATGAACAAGCGCCGCCACCACCGCCTCCCCCTCCGATGATAGAAAAAGTAGTGTTTACTCCACCTGTAATTGTAAAGGACAGACCTGCAAAAGTTGTTAAGCATAAACCAGCAAGAGCAGCTAAAGAGGCTGAACCTGTGGTGCCGGCCAAACCTGCGGTTTAAAAAAATCAAGCATTGCAAAGCAGCATACATGAAGAACAAAAACGCCCGTTTCTATTGAAACGGGCGTTAATATAAATAACAATTAAAATTAAACTGCGAAACTTTCTCCGCAACCGCAACTGCGACTTGCATTTGGATTGTTGAAGTAGAAACCTTTACCATTCAACCCATCACTAAATTCAAGTTCAGTGTTAACCAGGTATAAAAAACTTTTTAGATCTGTCACGATCTTTATTCCCTTATCTTCAAAAACCTGGTCCATCGGCTTTACTTCGTTGTCAAAATCCATTTTATAACTTAGGCCACTGCACCCTCCTCCTACTACTCCCACCCTTAAAAAATAAGATGGGTCATGATCGAGTTCTGCATCCTTCATCAGGTTGAGTACCTTGCTTTTTGCCTTGTCGCTTATGTATATCGCATTGTCTGTTGCTACTGCACTCATACGTATTTACTTTTAAACTGGCTAAGTGATGCCTGATCAACGCATAGCACCGGGATAGCTTTGTTTACTAATAGTACTTTTGCGTAAATTAATGAACTACGCTTTCCTCAAATTTGATTGCTTCTTTACCGTTTTTTACCCTGTAGTCGTTGATAGCTGCCTTGATAGCATCTTCTGCCAATACTGAGCAGTGGATCTTAACCGGCGGAAGATTTAGCTCTTCCACAAAGTCCATGTTGTCAACAGTTAGTGCTTCATC
The DNA here is from genome assembly GCA_039922055.1 of Ferruginibacter sp. Classification (GTDB taxonomy): domain Bacteria; phylum Bacteroidota; class Bacteroidia; order Chitinophagales; family Chitinophagaceae; genus Ferruginibacter. Next base: position 27,769 of record JBDSAP010000193.1, on the reverse strand, counting down.
AATGCTTTTTCCCTTTAGCCACTCGGTAGCCAACGAAGAAGATGCAATGGCTGATCCGCATCCAAAAGTTTTAAATTTTGCATCAGTGATCATTCCTGTTTCGTCATCCACTTCTATCTGCAAGCGCATTACATCACCGCATTCCGGAGCTCCAACAAGCCCGGTACCTACATTCTTACTGCTTTTATCAAGTGTACCAACATTCTTAGGATTTTGGTAGTGGTCAATCACTTTTTCTGAATATGCCATGGTTGTTAATTTTATAATTTGCTAATTAGTTAAACTGCTAATTATTATTTCTGTTAATTTATTAATCTCCGCATCTTCCTATTAGGACATCAGCTAATTAATGAGCTGCCCATTCTATCGTACTTAAATCAATCCCTTCTTTATACATTTCCCATAATGGGCTCATTTCTCTTAATCTCGTTACTGTATCGCTGATTGCCTTAATTGTATAATCAATCTGCTCTTCGGTTGTAAACCTTCCCAATCCAAATCGCAGCGAACTATGTGCCAAATCATCACCAAGACCAAGCGCTTTCAACACATAAGAAGGTTCAAGAGATGCAGAGGTACAGGCTGATCCTGAACTCAAAGCTATATTTTTATTGAACCCCATCAGCAATCCTTCGCCTTCCACATGCTTAAAGGAAATATTTGCCACGTGCGGTAAGCGGTGTTCCCTGCTTCCATTTACATAGGCCTCCTCCAACTTCAGCAATTCTGTTTCCAATTTATCTCTCAGCTTACTTATTTTTTTTGTATCCTCTTCCATGTCCAGCATTGCTACTTCGCAAGCCTTTCCAAAACCCACAATGCCGGGCACATTCAAGGTACCGCTGCGCATCCCCCTTTCGTGGCCGCCACCGTCCATTTGTGCAGTAACCTTTACCCTTGGATTTTTACGGCGAACATATAAAGCTCCTACTCCTTTTGGACCATACATTTTATGAGCAGAAAAAGCCATTAAATCGATTCCATCCTTGTTAACGTTTACAGGAATCTTTCCCACCGCCTGAGTTGCATCTGTAAATAATAAAACACCGTGTTTTCTGGCTATAGTACTGATTTCTTTAATCGGTTGTATGGTTCCTATTTCATTGTTCGCATACATTATGGATATCAGGATTGTAGTCGGTTTGATCGCAGCTTCCAATTCGACCAGGTCAATGAGTCCGTCTGGTTTAACCTTTAGGTAAGTTACCTCGCCGCCAGATTTTTCAATATGTTTACAGGTATCAAGAACCGCCTTGTGTTCTGTAGTGGCAGTGATGATATGGTTGCCTTTGCTTGCATACATTTCATAAACACCCTTTATGGCCAGGTTATCGCCTTCCGTCGCTCCGCTGGTAAATATAATTTCTTTAGGATCAGCACCTATTAATTTTGCAACCTGCTCCCTTGCATAATCCACTGCTTCTTCTGCTTCCCATCCAAACGGATGATTACGGCTGGCTGCATTACCAAAATGTTCCAAAAAATAAGGTGTCATAGCTTCCAGCACCCTTGGATCCATCGGCGTAGTCGCATTGTTGTCTAAGTAAATCGGCAATTTCAACATAAACTTTTCTATTTAAAATACAATACAAAATTACTACAAAAGGTTCTACATTAGCTCCGTTAAAAAAGCCAGCCTGTTCAAATTACCTATTTCGTAAATAATAAACAGTTAAACTTTCTATGGTAAATATAGAGCATATCGGAATAGCAGTTAATAAACTGGCAACTTCCATTCCGTTGTTTGAAAAGCTGTTAAATAGTCAGTGCTACAAAGTGGAGACAGTTGCCAGTGAAAATGTTAACACTGCATTTTTTAAGACCGGCGGTACCAAGATCGAACTGCTTGAAAGCCTGGTAGCCGATAGCGTGATAGCCAGGTATATCGATAAAAAAGGCGAAGGAGTCCATCATATTGCTTTTGAAGTAACAGATATTAATGCAGAAATGGCGAGGCTAAAAAATGAGGGATTTGTCTTATTGAACGATACTCCAAAAGACGGTGCTGACAATAAGCTGGTGTGCTTCCTGCATCCCAAAACTACTAGTGGAGTATTGATAGAATTATGTATGGAAAAGAAGGGCTCTTCTCTTTTCGCAGTTTAGCCCAATGCTCTGTCTGTTATTATTTTAGAAAAGGGTTCTCCCGTTTCTCGACGCCGATATTCGTCTTAGGGCCGTGACCGCTATACACGATTGTTTCGTCCGGCAATATGAACAATTTTTTTCTAATGCTGTTTAGCAAGGTTTGATGATCACCCAGCGGAAGGTCAGTCCTGCCAATACTCCGTTGAAATAACACGTCCCCCCCAATTAAAAACCCTTGCCTGGCGCAGTAAAAACAAATACTTCCCGGCGAATGCCCCGGTGCTTCTATTACGTGCAATTCGTCTTCATCTACTATCACTTTATCCGCTTCCTTTAATTCGATGAATTTGCCTTTGTAATTATCAAATGGCATATTATACATCAGGCCCGAAGTGGGAGCATAGGCCAACACTTGTTTTTCCTTTTCATGCAGTTGAAGCGTAAGGCTAAATGTGTCCGCAATAAACTTATTGCCAAACACATGATCAAGATGGCAGTGAGTGTTCAGCAGGGCAACGGGAGTTAATCCTTTTTCCGAAATAAAATTTTTCAATTGCTCCTTTTCATCGTCAAAATAACAGCCCGGATCTATGATGATGGCATGCTTAAATTCATTGTACAGTAAATATGTATTTTCCTGTATAGGACTGAAGATAAAGGACTGTACCTGTAACATTTAGCAAATTATTTAGTTTATTAAGCGATATTTTTATGATTGGGTCGAATAGAGTAATTTTAGTACCAAATATTATATGTAGCATGGCAAAGTTCAGAATAATTCTCACAACCATAGGTATTGTTTTATTTAGCTCTTATATGTCTTTTTCGCAGGTGAATACAGTTGAGTATGGCAAAAACAGGGTCCAATACAAAAAATTTAAATGGCAGTTTTATCAAACAAAAAATTTCAACACTTATTTTAATCAGAACGGACAGGAACTGGCAAAATATGTAGCACAAGTTGCCGAAGAAGAGGCCCCAAATATTGAAGCCTTCACAGAGTATAGTTTACAACGCAGGGCATACATAATTGTTTACAACGAGTTTGCCGATATGCAGCAATCCAATATAGGTTTGGGAATTGACTGGCAGGTAACGGGCGGCGCCACTCAATTGGTTAATAATAAAATGGTGGTGTACTTTAATGGTGACCATGCTCATTTGAGAAAACAGATAAGGGAAGGCATTGCACGCATACTTACCTCCAACATTTTATTTGGGGATGATCTGGGTGAATTTGCCGGTAACCAGGCTTTACTCGATCTGCCAAAATGGTTAACAGACGGTTATGTTGCATTTGCCGGTGAAAACTGGAGTACCGCTTTGGATGATCAATTAAAAAGCGAAATACTAAGTGGCAATTACAAAAATTTCTACCAGTTTGCTTTTGATAAACCTTTATTAGCGGGTCACTCTTTCTGGCATTTTATTGAGGAGCGATATAAGAAGGAAAATGTTACTTACCTGCTTTACCTGGCCCGTGTGTACCGGAATCTTAACCGTGCCTGCCAGCAGATCTGCAAGATGAAATTTAAAGAAGTGCTTGCAGATTTTATGGAATACCAGGACGATAAATATTACAAGGATATCTCCCGCCGAAAACCTTATCCCAAAGGAAATTATATTGAAAGTTTTGATATCAATAAAAGACAGGATTATAACCGCATCAACGTAAACCCGATTGCCCGTAATAATTCATTCGCCGTAGTAGAATATAAAAAAGGAATTGTAAGATTAAAACTCGCCGAGGATTTTTCTTACACCACTTTATTGAAATACGGCATACGCAGCTACCAGAACGAAGCAAATCCTACCTACCCTATTATGGCATGGGATCCAAAGGGAACACGTCTAACAGTAATTTACACAAAGGAAGGAAGGATCAAATTATTTGTGTACGATGTTGTAACCAGGGTAAAATATCCAAAGTTGGATCTTACAGATGAGTTTCAACAAATACAGGATGTAAAATATATGCTTGATAGCAAAACACTATTATTGAGCGCTGTTAAAAATGGCCATACAGATATTTTTACATTCAATCTTGAGAATGAAAAAGTGCAGCAGATCACTAACGATGTGTATGATGACCTGGACGCTACATTCGTTTCCTTTCCCGGAAAGACAGGGATAATATTTGCCAGCAACAGACCCGGCGCAAATGCCAAAGATGGCGACACGATCCTGCCAACTAAAAACCGTTACAATATTTTCCTCATCACAAACTTTGGAAATAAATCAGAACTGAACCAGGTGTCACAATTGTCTAATTTGAAATATGGAAACGCACGTTATCCAACGCCATACAATTCAAATCATTTTACTTTTATCAGTGATGAGAATGGAGTAGCCAATCGCTATGCCGGCTTCTTTACAACGAAAGCTGCGGGTCTTGATACATTAGTATTAATAGGTGATGAAATCTTGCGCAACCCCTCTCAGAAGGATGTCGACAGCACCCTGAGGGTATTTAAGAAAACAGATGTGGATTCGATTGCGGTAGTGGCAGTATCCCAGGATTCGGCGTACACTTTCCCCATTACTAATTATGAAAGCAGTGTAGCTGAAAGCAGAATTGCGGGTGAAAATAACCAGGTAAGTGAAGTGACAAGGCAAAGCGATGAGAAAACTTTATATAAACTTAAGATAGATGAGGTTGCACTCAAGCGCCGCAATGTGACTGTGCCTCCAACAACTTATATGAAAGGCATTGTAATGAATGATAAGATAGAAAAAACGGGTAATAAATTTGACAAACCTTTAGAGAGCGACACCACTAAAAAAACTGACATCTTTCAAAATGAATTTGAAAATGACAGCAGTTCTGTTGGTAAAGTTTATGGAGTTGAAGACCAGGACAAGAATAATGTATTGAAAAAGGCGAAGTTGTTTGTATACAAGCCCGTGAAGTTTGGAGCGGACTATGGCGGTGTCGGATTTAATAATTCAATCCTCTACAATCGTTATCAACCTTATGCAGGTGGACAAGGGCCAATCAATCTTTCATCAAGCACAGATATAAATGGGTTGATAAGATTAGGTACATCAGAATTATTGGAAGATATAAAGATCACAGGAGCTTTTAAATTATCTACCAATTTAAAAGATAATGAATGGCTGCTGAGATACCAGAATTTAAAAAGAAGATTTGATTGGGGCACCACTTACTACCGGAATGTTTTGACCTACTCAAATGCAAGAACATATACCAATCTTTACCAGGGAACAGTTTCTTACCCTTTTGATAATACAAAGCGTCTTCAACTGGACCTAGGCATCAGGAGCGATCGTACCGTATTCAATGTGTACGACAGTGACCCTGATCCGGTGGGCAGCCTGAAAGAACCAGATATTAAAAGAAGATATGTTACTACACATGTAGAATACGTTTATGACAATACCTTAAATCCTTCGCAAAACATCTGGAATGGTTTGCGCTATAAGTTTTATTTTGACTGGAACACTGATATCAGCAAAGAGAAATTTTCTACCGGCAAATTCAATTTTAACTGGGGCACAGATGCCCGATACTACTACCCAATCTATCGCAACTTTATCTGGGCAGGAAGGGCTGCCGGCGAATTTAGCTGGGGCAATCAAAAAACGATTTACTATTTAGGTGGTATGGACGGTTGGATCAACCCTTCATTTTATAACAATAATAAGCCTGCACAAGATATTGATTATGCCTTTCAAAGCCTCGCTGTCAATATGAGAGGGTTCAAGCAGAACTTATCAAATGGTAACAATTTCGTTGTGCTTAATAGTGAGTTCAGGCTGCCTGTATTTACCACGCTTTTTAGCCGGCCAATTAACAATGCATTTCTGCGTAATTTCCAACTGATCCAGTTCTTTGACCTGGGTGCCGCATGGAATGGAAATTACAGCGGCATTAAGCGCCCCCAAACCATTATTGGCGATCCTTTGGTAAATCCAGTACAAATACTTACAAAAGTCGGGGGTATCGGACCTTTTGCCGGTTCCTATGGATTTGGGGCAAGAAGTACTTTGCTTGGTTATTTCTTGAAGTTTGATGCTGGCTGGCCGATGAAAGGATTCTTCAGAAATAAGCCCCAATTATATGTAAGCATTGGACTTGATTTCTAAAATAAAGAACCTGATCTCGTGGAGATAAAAATTTTAAAAAATGGGTGAGCATTAAACGCTCACCCATTTTTTTAAAACCCTAATATTTTAGCTATTGGCTCACAGATCTAAATGAATTAAAAATCGATCCTGGCGAAACATATCTGGTTGCGAAAAGTAACAGGAATAATGATCTGTTTTGCTCCTACCTGCTTGCTAAGCTTCGGCATAAATTCGTAGCCTCTCTCGATATTTTTAATCGTAGGATTTCTACGAATATTACCGTCGGCTGAAACTGTTTGATCAGATAAAAGCTTATCCCTTTTTTCAATGATGTTATACAGGAAATGAATTTCTGATCCCGTAATAAAAGTGGAGAATGATAAGTAATTATCATTGTCATCCGCATACTGTTCCTTATTGATCACCCTATTCCACCGCAATGTTCCATCCTTGCTTACTTCCAACAATAAAACATTATCGCAATAATAGCGAGTGTTTTGATTATTGTTGAAGCTGTTGTAGGGCCGGTAATATCCGTATCCAGGACTATAATAATAGTAGTTGTAGTATGGGCTTAAAAAAGGAGATCCATATAAATAATCCCAGCGGTTCCATCCCCAGTTATTACCACTTGTTTGTGAAGAAAAATCTTCCGCTGCAATCATGTAACTACCGTCCTTTTTTAACAACACGCTTCGAATAAAAAAATCGTTGAAAACAAATTTTATATTGCCTTTTGATTTCGCCTCAACTCTTACGCTGTCATCCAACTTTGTAAATACATTCGCGTAAGAACTGTCGCCATTAACATCCCATATTGATGAAAATAGACCTTCAATATTCCCCCGCTTCTCGGTATAATAAAACGAGTTGAGCAGGTATCTTTTATTTACATTATCAATCTTTATTTTTACCTCATCAATAAACTTTTGCTGAAGATCGACCTGCTTAACAGAAGCTGTATCTGCGGCAGCGCCTTTTGTAAGTAAATAAAGCCCCGAGATATTAGACCTGTTCCCTGATTTTACAGATTTGGTAAAAATGAAATTGCCATTATTGTCAAGCAGGAAGTCACCATATAGATCATTTCGATCATCGTAATTATAAACGAACCGTGATTTTTTTATCAGTTGAAGCTGATCATCAAAAAGAAGCGTTGCAAAATTAAACTGCTCATTCTTCTTTTGAATCTTAAAAATCATGATCTTCTTCTTATCCTCGCTATTGATTGTGCTGTATATCTTATTATCGCCCAATGCGCCAACGTGCGTTGTATCCAGTTGTATCGGTTCATTTACAAGATGGCCATCAAAATCCATTTTGGCGCCCATGCAGTATACAATTCCTTTTTTTTGGTATTGATAAATAAAATAAAAGTGTTCGGCATAGGATATAAAGTCAACATTAAATGCCTTATCAGGAATAAAGTCCAGATCTACTCTTTCTTTCAGGCTCATGTCATCCAGGTTATACACCGACACGGCATATTTCCAACGTGCATTTTTAAATACCAACACATTATTTCTCATTTTCCCAATAATGTCAAAATTGATATCCCGGTTATCCTCCCTTTGTGGCTCCGAATAAATGATTCGTTGAGCTAGCGAGATTGCAGGCAACAGCAATATAATCGTTACATAAATTATTACTTTCATAGTATGGCTATCTTTACAATTGATACTAAAATTAAGCTTTTCAGCGCAATGATTTTACAGGATAGATTTTTATACAACTTCTTTATCAATCAGTAATATGCAAACAGTATTAATAACAGGTGGCACAGGCATGATAGGTAATGAATTAACAAAGCATTTGTCCGGCAAGGGTTATCGTATAATTATTTTAACAAGAAAAATGCCAGTATCGGAGCCAAAATTTCCAAATGTCTCCTACGCTCTATGGGATGTAAATAAGCAGCAGATAGATGCGTCCGCCATCCAAAAAGCAGATCATATAATACACCTGGCGGGTGCAGGTGTAGTTGATAAAAAATGGACAGAAGCATATAAAGCCGAGATAAAAAACAGTCGCACTAAAAGTAGCGCCTTGCTGATCGATGCACTTCAAAATAACGGCAATGTTGTAAAGACTGTTGTAAGTGCATCCGCCATAGGATGGTATGGAGAAGATCCTTCTCCCGGTGCAGGCGGCTTCATAGAAAACGATGAGCCTGCCGGCAACTTTTTAGGCGAAACATGTAAACTCTGGGAAGCAAGTATTGAACCTGTAAAACAGTTGGACAAACGCTTGGTAACATTACGCCTGGGAATTGTATTGAGCAACACAGGAGGAGCTTTTGCAGAATTTAAAAAGCCGTTACGTTTTGGAATAGCCGGCATTTTAGGCAGCGGCAAACAAGTGATCAGTTGGGTGCATATTGATGACTTATGCAGAATGTTTATTGAGGCGATAGAAAACGAAAAGATGAGCGGGATCTATAACGCAGTAGCTCCAAAACCCGTTACCAATAAAGTGCTTACCCTTCAACTTGCCCAGGCAATGAGGGGCAAATTTTTTATACCCCTTCACGTGCCCAAATTTGTATTAAAAATAATGCTCGGCAGCAGGAGTATAGAAGTATTGAAAAGCACTACCGTAAATAATGATAAAATAGCAAAGGCAGGGTTTACATTTTTATATCCATCCCTTGATGCAGCGCTGCGACAACTATGCGGCAGAAAATAGATCAGAGATCCGTTTTGAGAATCCGATTGGTACTCCACCAGTAAAACAGTACAAGGTAGGCAATCGCTAACCCAAGCACAATCCATGTATAGTCCGTAGGCATCACTGCCTTTGCCATACTCTTAAGAGGGTTTTCAGGAAAGGTTAATAACCCATCAGCCGAATTCATTGGTAAATAATCTCCCATGCTTCCGAGGTCTATATCCTGGTCCCTGCGCAATTTCAGGCTCCATACATCCAGCAGTTGCGAAATGAAATTTTCTAATCCCATATAAATAAAGAAAACGCCGATTGCAAAACCAGTGCGTCTTATCAACACGGCGAATAATACAGCAATCATATTATACGAAAGCGCTTTCAAGAAGAAATAACCAACGTGAGAAATGCCATAAGTTGAAAAAGAAGAACCCGAAAACAAGCCGAATGTAAGGGCAGTAAGAAAAACCAGGATAGTTGATAATATGGCTGCGATCAATGCCATTACTATTTTTACCTGGATAAATTCCTGGCGGGACCAGCCGTCAATAATATTCTGCCGATGTGTACGATAGGTAAACTCGTTCGTTATCAAAATGATCAATAACAAAGCAGGCAATAACAATAACCACCCTGCGGCATAACTGGTAGTTTGCCAGGTTTTATCAAAATTATAAGGAGAAAATACACCGACCAAATTAGCTGTGCTTGCCTGGCTCAGCATATTTTTATTTACTATAAAAACGATATAATTCACCGTAATTACACCCAATGCAAAAAAGCTGCTAAGGATAATGAAGGCATTATACCCTTTTATTTTAAGCCATTCTATTTTTAATAATTTCAACATTTCTCAGTATTTTATAATTAGTTAGTTAATTCCATGAATTTCGATTCGAGGCTCTTCTTTTTCAGGTTGAGGTAATTCAATACAACGCCTTTACTGAAACAATGTTGGTTAATACTTTCGAGGTTTGCGGTGCCCGTTGGATAAAAAAGCTGCACCAATCTTCCGTTTTCATTTACACGGCTGTACCCCGCCAGTTGTGTAATTGCATTCCGCAATGCAGTAACATCTGATGCTCCGATCTCTACAATATCTTCCGTCGCTAAAATTTCATTTACATCCCCTGTTGCAACCAGTTCTCCTTTTTTAAGGATGGCCACATGTGAGCATACCTTTTCTACTTCATCCAGTAAATGGCTCGCCATAATGATGGTTTTACCTTCCTGGTGCAGTTTCTTTATAAGTTCTCTTATCTCTGCAATACCAACGGGATCAAGGCCGTTAGTGGGCTCATCTAATATCAGCACTTCCGGATCACCGAGCAGGCAAGATGCAATTGCAAGCCTTTGTTTCATCCCCAATGAATAAGTTATAAAACGAGAATCTTTTCTTTGTGTAAGATTCACCATTTCCAACACCCGTGGAATATCCTTCTCACCACGTCCTTTTATAGCTGCGGCAATCCGCAGATTTTTTTCACCAGATAAATAATGATAAAAATTAGGAGTTTCTAAAAAGGTACCGATCTGTCTGCGATGCTCTGCCGTTGGCACTTCATCAAACAATCGGTAGGTACCAGTGGTTGGCCGGAGTATATCAGCGATCACTCCAAGCATGGTCGTTTTACCGCTGCCGTTAGGTCCGAGTATTCCAAACACTGTTCCTTTAGGTACATCAAAACTTACTCCTTTCAAGGCTTGCACGGGGCCGTAATCCTTTCGCAAATTTTCAATAGACAAAATTGACATAAGCCAGTTATATATTTAAGCTTTGAAGTTAAGCGTTTTTATTTTTGACAGGCAGGAAAAATATTACAAATGGTTAACGATCATAAATGCTTATCATGCCATTGCGATGTGAATTCGCCGAGAACGGCAAAGCCTGTTTTGCCAAAGCCGAGTTTTTCCAAATGAAGATTATTTATATCCTGTTGCAATACTTTCCTTGTAAAAGGATTGATGGTACCGCCTTTCGCTAATGGTGCTGCTGCCGGATCGTATTGGTAGATTGCATCCACTATGGTACCTCTTGGATACATGATGGCTGGTACGCCTTTCCCTCTTATGTCCAATACATTGGGATGATGCAGCCCGATAGTGTGACCATATTCATGGGCCGCAGTGGTAGAATTATTCAGCAGGTTATCTAATTTGAAATATCCCGTGTTGCTGCCAATACCATCAACAAAAGAAATGTCTAAGCCAGAGAAAGATTCGATCCTGAAATAGTTATTTCTGGGATTAATATTTTCATAGATCATTTCAGGTGTTAGGTTAGGAAACCAATACCCTTTAATATCAAAAACAACATTATACTTCCGGTGTTTAATTATTGCCGTGCCTCTTGCTTCGTTCCAGTGATCAGCAATATCACCTGCCACCTGTAAACTCAATTGTTCATTGGCTGCATCTCCATAAAAAAATAACACCGAATGGATGATCAGTTCTTGCCTACCTGTATTTAATTCTGCTTCTCCCATTAATTGATCTTTAAAATTGTGCCATTAAAATTACCCATTAATCATGTAAAGACATCTTGCAAAACATCAAATCTTGTACACTTGTTGCAGCCTGATTTATTTATGAGAAAACTAAATTATATTGGGGAAATATTTTTTATGAGCTCATTTTTTATTGATGCCAACATAGCCAAAGCCAATACTCTAACAACAGACTTTTATACTTCTACAGAATATTTTAATACAGCAAAAGAAAAAATATTTTTGCCCTCCTGGCAATTTATCGGCAGCAAAGAATTAGTAAAATTTAGCGGCGATGTACATCCATTTACGCTTCTCGAAAAATATCTCGATGAGCCGCTGGTGCTCACACATGACAAATCGGGCAACATAAATTGCGTGTCGAATGTATGTACTCACAGGGGCAACCTCATTGCGTATAAAGCATGTAGTAAAGCTGGCAATCTTCGCTGCAAATACCATGGCCGCATATTTGAACTTACAGGCAGGTTTGTTTCTATGCCTGAATTTAAAGAGGTAGAAAATTTTCCTTCCGAAGCCGATAACCTTCCTGCCTTTCCTCTTTTTAATTGGGGTAATTTATTATTTACCACACTTTATAAAAATGCAGATGCCTCCCTGTATTTAAAAGAAATGATGGAGCGGATGTCGTGGTTGCCAATGGATGAATTTGAATACAGGCCTGATCTTAGTAAAGTGTTTGAGGTAGATGCTAACTGGGCGCTATATTGTGAAAATTACCTGGAAGGTTTTCATATTCCATTTATTCATGCGGCCCTAAATGCTTCACTGAATTTCGGCGATTACACTACAGAGCTATACCCAAGGTCTTGTCTTCAATTGGGTGTGGGTAAAGATGCCAATAATTGTTTTGATCTTCCCAAAGAATCCGTTGATTACGGCAGCAACGTAGCTGCTTATTATTTCTGGGTTTATCCCAATATGATGTTCAATTTTTATCCCTGGGGTTTATCAGTAAATATTATACAGCCGGTGGAGGTGAACCAAACCAAAGTATCTTTTATGGTTTATATGTGGAAGGAAGAAAATTATGATAAAGGAGCTGGCAGCGACCTGGATAAAGTGGAAATGGAAGACGAAGAGATCGTTGAAAATGTTCAGAAAGGAATTGTTTCAAGATTTTATAATCATGGTAGATATTCGGTAACAAGGGAAACCGGCACACATCATTTTCACCGCCTTATTGCAGACAGCATGAACCATTAGCGAGTTATGAATTATAAGTTATGAATTATGAGTTGTTCCTTCTCAGGCAACATTGCAGATCGGCGGCGAGTCCTGCTTCGATAGTATTTATCTTTGAAAAGATCTCTGGCAGAGACTCGCCTAAGAATAAGAAGTGTGTTGTGAGTTATGAATTATGAGTTATGAGTTATGAGTTATGAGTTGGGTATTACACCGCAAGGGATAAATTAATGACCTGGTATTTTGCTCCTCATTGATAAAATGTACAAGAGTGCGACGCCAATGAAGCTCAATTGAAAAACTTCTGCTGGGTTAAAAAAAAACTATAGAGATGTCTGCTGCGCTTGCACGAAAAATAGGTTTATGGACAACTGTTTCCATCGTGGCTGGCAGTGTGATCGGGTCAAGTATTTTTATGAAGCCCGCAATAATGGCGGGCCAGTTAGGATCTCCTTTGCTATTGCTGTTTGTATGGGTATTTGCCGGTATTATTTCAATGATGGGCGCCGCCATCAATGCTGAAATTGGAGCCATGATGCCGGTAACAGGAGGCCAATATGTTTTCTTTCAAAAAATGTATGGAAACTTCTTTGCATATTTATATGGATGGGCATGTTTCTCTGTCATCAATACGGCGAGCGTAGCTTCCATTGCTTATATATTTTCTCAGTACACTGAATACTTTTTTACTTTGCCTCGCTTCTCTCCTGCTGTCGAACAATCCTCGCAAATTACCCTTCCTTTTATTGGACAAATATTTCCATTGGAAAATTTCGGGGTTAAAACTTTGACCATATTTATCGTGCTCGCTTTAACATGGATAAATAGTCAAAGCGTAAAAGGTGGTGGCGCAGTACAGGTTTTATTTTCGGCAGTAAAAGTAATAGCGCTGTTGTTGATGATCGGCCTGATATTTTTTTCAGGAAAAGGCTCCACGAATAATTTTATTCAGCATGCACCCGGCGCTTCGCTAAAAGGCTGGGGAATGCTGGCAGGAATTGTAGCTGCATTATCCGGAGCTTTTGCCGCTTATGATGGATGGAACAATATTGGATTTGTGGCGGGTGAAATCAATAACCCAAAGAAAAATATCCCACGTGGACTTTTCATAGGTCTTGGCCTTTGCATTATTTTATACGTACTTACGAGCCAGGCTTACTTATATATATTGCCAATCGATACAATGGCAAACTCAAAGCTGGTAGCTACTGATGCATTGCAACCCATTTTAGGAAACACAGGCGCAGGCATGATTGCATTGTTGGTAATGATCTCTGCCTTTGGCGCCACCAACGGGAATATACTTGCCTGCGCAAGAGTAACTTTTGCCATGGCGAGAGAAGGCGTATTTTTTAAAACGGTCGGCAAAGTTCATCCAAAACATCAAACACCATTCAATGCTTTATGGCTTCATGCACTGGTGACTTGTCTCTTTGTGATCAGCGGCTCATTTGATATGCTCACCGATCTTTTTGTTTTTATTACGTGGATATTTTATGGATTTGCCGCAGCCGGTATTTTTATTTTACGAAAGAAAATGCCCCAGGCGGAGCGGCCATATAAGGCCTGGGGTTACCCGATCACTCCTATCATCTTTGTGATATTTTCAGCCTTTTATTTTGTGCTCACATTGTACGCTGATATCAATAATTATGTGACCGGCAAAACACATTTTATCAGCTCCGTTTTTGGTTTAGCACTTACGGCAATAGGAATTCCATTTTATTTTTATTTCAAACGAAAAAATCGAAACGGTGATTAGTAGAGTGCTTATAGCTATCACATCCCCGTAAGAAGATCAACAACACTCACAAACCTTTCCTGGTAAAATTTATTATCCATAGATGTAATAGTAACACCTTGCGCCTTGCCACTGCTACTATGGACAAAAGATGGTTTGCCATCCTGGAAGCCGCAGATGATCCCAATATGACCAACTGTACGCTCGAGGGGATCGGTGCCTGTAAAAAGAATAATATCACCGGCCTTACAATTTTCCATCGTTACTTTTCTACCGATCTTTTCAAACTCGTAGGATGATCTTGGAACAGTGATATTGAAATGATTAAAGACATAGGTAATAAAGCCCGAGCAATCAAATCCCCTGGCGGGATCGGCGCTTCCATATAAATAGGGCACGCCCAAAAGTGATCTTGCAAACAGCACCAGCGAATCCCTATTCACCTTGCTACTACTTACTGTCGAGACCTGGTTTTGAACTATCCCGGAATCTTTGGTGATAATGTTATTCGTTGGCTGTAGAGAATCAGTCTTAATTTCCTGAACTACAGTTTCTGGAGCAATATTTTTTCTTTGAAAAGGATTATAGAAAATAAAAAAGCAAGTGGTTGCAACTATGCCAAGTGTGAGGCCAGCCATGAATTTGTTCATTGGATTTTATTTTTTAATTCATGCCTTTTAACAGGCCTCCTAATTCCTTAACGGTTTACCACTCTTCAATACACTCTGTATTCTTTCCAATGTTTTTTTCTCACCGGTAAGGCTTAAGAAAGCTTCCCGTTCAAGATCAAGTAAGTATTGTTCACTCACTAACGAAGGCTCACTCAAGTCACCGCCACACATTACATAAGCAAGTTTTCTTGCCACCGTTGCATCATGTTCCGTTGCGTAATTCCCTTTTTGCATCCCATTGATACCGGCCAGCATAGCGCCCAATGCGCCACGGCCCAATACCCTGATATCGGTCCTTTGCACTGGCATTACATACCCATCATCATACAATTCTATTACCGCCTCTTTAGCTTCTGCTATTCTTCGGCCAGGGTTCACACTTACCTGGTCATTGCCTTTTCTATAAATACCAAGGTCGTATGCTTCGTAAGCCGAAGTGCTAACCTTTGCAGTGGCAATGGTGAGGAAACGATTTTGCAATGTAATCGTATCTACTTCTCCGCTATGCATTTCATCTGCGGCACGCAGTATAAATTCCTTTGTACCGGCTCCGCCAGGAATTACACCGATGCCTACTTCTACCAGCCCGGTATATGTTTCCGCGGCGGCAATTACTTTATCTGCATGCAAACTCATTTCGCATGCGCCACCCAACGCTAATCCGTGTGGCGCTACCACAACAGGTATCGATGAGTAACGACACCTCATAATTGTGTTTTGGAACATCCTTATCGCCATATCGATCTCATCATAATCCTGCTCAATGGCCAGCATAAATATCATCCCAACATTTGCTCCTGCACTAAAGTTGGTTCCATCGTTTGCAATCACTAATCCCTTGTATTTTTCCTCAGCCAGTACAATTGATTTTTGTATTCCTTCAAGCACCTCGCCACCAATGCTGCCCATCTTCGTATACCATTCCAGTCCAAGCACATCATCGCCTAAATGATAAGTGCGACAGGCGCTGTTTTTCCAAAGGGTTTGTCCTTCAAAATTCTTCATCACAATAAATGCATCTCCGCCCGGTAATGCTTTATAAGTTTTAGAAGGAATATCATAAAAGAACCGCTTACCGTTCTCTACGTTATAAAAAGTTTTTATACCGGCAGCAAGCATCTCTTCTACCCATGCAGCAGCCTGGTATCCTGCCGCCTTCATGGCATCGATGGTTTTAGCAACTCCCAGGGTATCCCAGCTTTCGAAGGCGCCTATCTCCCATCCAAAGCCTGCCATCATTGCATCATCTACCCTGTACAGCTCATCAGTAATCTCAGGAATACGATGCGATATATAAGAGAATAGATTATAATGGAACATGCGATAAAATTCACCGGCTTTGTCCGTACCTGCATTCAAAGCTTTTAGCCTTGTCTTAAGATCGTCAATCGGCTTTGCAGTTTCGAGTGTAGCGAACCTTGGCTTTTGTCTTGGCCCGTATTCAAGCGTTTGAAGGTTGAGGGTCAAGATTTCTTTTTCTCCACCGGCGCCTTTTGTCTTTTTAAAAAAGCCCTGGCCTGTCTTATCCCCCAGCCAATTATTCTCCACTATTTTATTGAGCCAGGCTGGTATTACAAATTGTTCTTTTGCTTCATCATCGGGACAATTTTCATAAACGCCTTTTGCAACTTTTACCAGCGTATCAATCCCTACCACATCGGCTGTACGGAATGTTGCCGACTTGGGCCTGCCGATAATTGGACCGGTAAGTGCATCGATGTCATCCACATTCAACTGCAATTTTTCCATTGCATTCATGATCGCCATCATCCCAAATACTCCTATGCGGTTTGCAATAAACGCGGGTGTGTCTTTACAAAGCACCGTTGTTTTACCAAGGAACAGATCTCCATAATTCATTAAAAAATCAATTACTTCCGTGTCTGTGTATGGTGTAGGAATGATCTCTAATAAACGGAGGTAACGTGGCGGATTAAAAAAGTGCGTTCCACAAAAATGTTTTTTAAAATCATCGCTTCTACCCTCCGTCATCATGTGGATGGGAATGCCCGAAGTATTGGAAGTGATCAGTGTACCCGGCTTACGATATTTTTCTACTTCTGTAAATATGGATTGTTTAATATCTAATCTTTCTACCACCACTTCTATCACCCAATCGTAACCCGCGATATCCTTCATGTTGTCTGTGAAGTTTCCCGTCCTGATTCTCTTGATCACATCTTTTGTATATACAGGTGAAGGATTCGATTTTATTGCCGCTGCCAACGCATCGTTTACAATGCGGTTTTTAACAGAAGGCTGGTCAAGCGAACCGTTCCTGGAATTTTCTGCATCATTCAATTCCTTCGGTGCAATATCAAGCAACAATACCTGTAAACCAATGCCTGCAAAATGACAAGCGATGCGGCTTCCCATAACACCACTTCCTAACACTGCTACCTTTTTGATAACTCTTTTTGACATACAATAAAATTAGTTAGTTAAACAACTATTTGGAAATCGAAATTAAGACATTTTATAAAAGTAGTGGAGAAATAGATCATTTAATATACAACTCTTCCTGGTTCGGCAAACAGCATTTCGTAGAGGCAAAATTGGCCTTTACCTTTTAATAATTAAACATTATGAACTTTTGTATAAATGTTATAGTAACATTTCTGCTGCATTATTCTTACATTTATAAAAGACTGGTCTATAGCAACTAATAATGCATAGTGAAATTACATACTAACACTTGTAAAAATACGTTTGGGTTTGGTAATAACTTTTTTGCCGGCACTAAGACAGAGATAGTGAAATAGAAGCCGGGCCTGGTAAATGAATAGGGCATCAAATTGTAGTAAATACCGAAAGGTATAATCATATAATAATCCAACTTCACATGAGCCAACTTGCAACCAAAACAAGTACCCTACCTGCTAGTACGAAGCTTTCGGTGAGTTATAAATCATCTGTGATTCCGGATGAACAGTTAAACTCCCTTCCGGAAGCGGTAATTGTGACCGATCCCGATTTTATCATAAAAGGGCTGAATGATATCGCCGCATCCATCTATGGGTTTACTGCAAAAGAAGCGACGGGAAAGAAATTATTTGACCTCCTGCAATTTGAAATGATCGGTGTTAGTCTTGATGAAGCTATTACCCAGCTTTTTATTGATGGCTCGTGGAACGGAGATATTATCTATGATCATTTTGGTAAAAGACAGGTTTTTAGCACAAGGTGTACTATAATAAAAGATGGTAGTGCGAGCGGTTCATCCATTGTAATAGTAGCTCACAATATTTCCAAAAGATTAAGACAGCAAAAAGAACTGGAGGAAGCGGAATGCAGGTATCAAACCCTGGTAGAATCACTTTCGGAGGGTGTAATGATGATCAATGCAAATGGCACGATTGGCGCTTATAATAAGAAAGCCGCGGAAATGTTTGGCGTCACACAAGACATGCTTAAGGGCCAGCCCGTAGCTTCGTCAGAATGGAAAGCTATTAAAGAGGACGGTACTGAGTTCCCGGTGGCAGAATATCCCGCGTTACTTACTTTAAAAAACGGGAAGGAAAATAATAATGTGATCATGGGCCTTCAGCATACCGGTGGCGAAATGATCTGGCTTTCTATTAATAGCCGTGCCATCTTTGATCAATATGGCTCCCAGCCGGTTGCAGCAGTGGTGTCGCTTATAGAGATCACAGAAGTTAAGAAAGTAAATGAGCGGCTAACACAAAGCGAATTATTATTCAGGACGTTCATGAAGAACAGTCCTACGCTTGGTTGGATATATGATGAAGATGGTATGCTCGTTTATGGCAATCCTCATTTTCTTAAGACAGTCGGCCTGCCGGAAAATGCTCCAAAAACAAACATCGCAGAATTTACGAGTTCAGCAGATGTGCGGCAATTAATTCTTAGCCGGAACAGCCAGGTGCTTTTAAATGAAAAACCGCTGATCACCGAAGATGAATTTGCCGACGGTGAAGGAAACATCCGCAATTATCTTTCCTATTGGTTCCTGCTGCCGCTAAAAAATGATAAAAAATTAATAGGCGGGCATGCGGTAGAAATTACAGACGCAAAAAAAGCAAGGAAAGAAATTGACAAAATATTTGAACGTTATACGTTTGCCATCAATGCAAGTTCCGATGCCATCTGGGATATGGATGTTTCAACCCAAACCATTTATCGCAGTGAAACATTCACCGCTTTCTCCGGCTATAAAAAAGAGGAGATCATGCCAACGCCTGATTGGTTTTTTGAAAAGATTCATCCGCAGGACAGGGCAAGGGTTAAAAGGAACGTGGACAATTGTTTTAAAAACAATGTAACGCATTGGGAAAATGAATATCGCTTCCGCATTGCTGATGGCAGTTATCGTCATTTGCTGGATAAGGGCTACGCCATTTACGAAGATGGCCGCATCACCAGGGTAATCGGCGCCATGCAGGATATGACCGAAAGAAAAAAGCTGGAAGCGCAACTATTAAATGAGCAGGTTCAAAAACAAAAAATGGTGAACCAGGCCATCATCAAGGCACAGGAAAAAGAAAGAAACCGTATCAGCGGCGAGTTGCACGATAATGTGAACCAGTTGCTGATGAGCGCCAAACTCCATATTTGTGTTGCCAGAACGAGGGCCGAAGGAGACACCGAATTGCTGAATAAAGCCAATCAATACCTGCTGATGGCCGTGGAAGAAATAAGAGCTTTGTCTAAAACGCTCAATTCAAGCGTGATAACAAGCGTGGGACTGCAAAAAAGCATTGATGAAATTGCTGCCTCGATGTTACTGTCAAAAAACATTCACCTGTTCAGTTATATGGAAGAAGAAACTGTGGCAAAATTATCGCCGGATCAGCAGATGATGGTGTACCGAATTATACAGGAGCAAAGCAATAATATTTTAAAGTATGCGGAAACAACCGAAGCGATTATTTCGCTAAAAGAAGAGAAAAATAATTTCGAACTTATCATCAGCGATAATGGAAAAGGTTTTGATAAGAATGAACGGAAATCTAATGGCATCGGGTTTATCAATATTTTTAACCGGGTAGATGCATACAACGGCAAGGTGGAGATACTTACCACCCCCGGCAATGGTTGTACGCTTTTAATTAATTTTCCGGTATTGCAATAAATGGGCAAACAAAAAAGCTGCATATTTCTACGCAGCTTTTTGATAATAAAAGGTTGTTCTTTAACTTACGCCGCTTCCGTTATCTATTACATTTGCCGGGCTCACAAAATAAAGCTTACCTGCTTTATCTTCTGCCATTAAGATCATACCATTGCTTTCTATACCACGCATTTTTCGTGGTGCAAGATTGGTTACGACTACCACTTGTTTGCCAACAATATCTGCCGGCTCATAATGTTGTGCAATGCCACTTACAATCGTTCGTACCTCAATACCGAGGTCTATTTCAAGCTTTAAAAGTTTATCTGCTTTTGCTACTTTTTCGGCGGCCAAAATAGTACCGGTCCTCAGATCGATCTTTGCAAAATCTTCAAAGCCAATTTCCGCTTTCATCGCCACCATTGCATCCGTTGCAGTTATTTCGGTTGTGACTGCCACCGCAATCGGCGCCTGCGTATCCTTGCTATTATTTTCTGCTTCTTCTTTCAACTTTTTGCTTTTTATTTTTAATTTTTCAATTTGTTCCGCCACTTCCGAATCTTCAATTTTCCTGAACAGGAGCTGTGGCTCCCTTAATGAATAACCTACGCTTAACAATTTTTCTTTCCCTCCGTTTTCCCATTCCAGCATCTTATCCACCACCTTCATCATAAAGCATAGTTTACGGGCAGCAAAAGGTAAAAACGGGTTGATGAATACAGCGAGATTCGCAGTAAGCTGCAAACAAACATGCAAACAGTTATCGATCAACTGCTGATTTCCTGGTTCAGCTTCTAAACTTTTAGCAACTATCCAGGGTTGCTTCTCCTGCATGTATTTATTTCCTTTTCTTGCCAGGTCAATCACCTCGTACAACGCATCCCTGAATTTATAGCCTTCGATCAAACCCTCTAAACGGATCTTTGTTCTTGCAATTTCTAAAAATAAATTTTTATCCTGCTCATCGAGAATAGCCGCATGCAGCGGCGGTACTTTTCCTTTGCATAATTTATGCATCAGCACAAAGGCCCTGTTCACAAAATTACCAAACACATCCACCAATTCGCCTTTCACCGAATCCTGGAAACCTTTCCATGTAAATTCGCTGTCCTTCGTTTCAGGAGCAATAGCGGTAAGGTAATAACGCAGCGCATCCACCATCATATCACCACCATTTTCCTTTTTCACAAAATCATTGATGTAATCATCCATCTCAATGCTCCATCCACGGCTCGTACTCATCTTGTCACCTTCCAAATTCATGAATTCATTGCTGGGTACATTCTCCGGCAAAATATTTCCATGCAATTGTAGCATCACCGGAAATATGATCGCATGAAAAACAATATTATCCTTGCCAATAAAATGGACCAGCTTGGTGTCCGCATTATACCAGTATGGCTTCCAGTCTTTATTATTATCAAGCGCCCACTGTTTGGTAGCGCTGATATAACCGATCGGGGCGTCAAACCATACGTACAAAACTTTCCCATTTCCGCCGGCTACATTTGCCGGCACAGGAATTCCCCAGTCAAGGTCACGCGTTACAGCACGTGGCTGCAAACCAAGGTCCAGCCAGCTTTTACACTGACCGAGCACGTTCGATTTCCAGTCACTTTTATGATCTTCTAATATCCATTGACGCAAAAATTCCTCGTGCCTGTTTAAAGGCAGGTACCAATGCTTGGTAGTTTTTTTGATCGGCGCATTACCGCTTAATGTACTCCTCGGGTTAATTAATTCTTCGGGGCTCAGAGATGTGCCGCACCGCTCACATTGATCGCCATACGCATTTTCATTTCCACACACCGGGCAGGTACCAATGATATACCGGTCAGCCAAAAATGTATTGGCATCCTCATCAAAATATTGCTCCGTATCCTTGATCTCCAGGTCACCTTTATCATTCAACGCAGTAAAAAACTCCTGTGCAGTTTCATGATGCAATGGAGCTGATGTACGATGATAGATATCAAAAGAAATTGCCAGGTCGGCCATATTTCTTTTTAACATTTCATGGTACTTATCTACGATTTCCCTTGGCGTAGTATTTTCCTTTACAGCCTGAATGGTAATAGCAGCGCCATGTTCATCGCTGCCGCAAACATACACCACGTCTTTTTTTTGCGCCCGTAAATAACGCACATAAATATCTGCCGGTAAATATGCACCGGCAAGATGACCTATGTGCTTAGGACCATTTGCATAAGGCAATGCAGAAGTAATTAAATATCTTTTTGGATCACTCATACTTAATGGATAACTGATAATGGATTAATGGATAATTTTCTAATTGATAATTTTTTAATGGATAATGTTTAATGGATAATTGATAATGCAATAATTAATAATGGAAACTCATAATTCATACTCGATTGTTGTCCGAACATCTGTTTTCCATAGCGACATCCTTGCGTCGCCCTCTTGTACTTTTGAAGCTTTGGGCAACAAGTACAATCACAACCCTAAGTCGGAATAGCAACGACAAGTTATTTTATCTCAACTCATTTCTCCCTTCCTAAAACGCTGCAAATTTACCTAAAGCGCAGTACAATACCCAATCTGAAATGATTGATGGGTGATATGATAATGGATAGAAAATCCATCAATCCCATAATCCAAAAAATTCAAATTCAGACAATTGCCTTTATCTGAAATAATTGACACGCTTATGACCGCACCCTTCTTTGAAAAGATTGGCGATACTTGCAATTTCATCTCTTTAAAAAACAAGCTGTAAATTGAATTGTAAATAAGCTATTGCAGTTAAAAAATGAATCGAAAAAATTTTCTTTCTTCAATCATTCCACTCGCAGCCACATTTTCCTCAACGGGAAAAATGGAAGGCAAACCAGGTATATTAACACCCATTCCTCCTTACTTAAAAAAGGGAGACCTCATTGGCATCACAAGCCCCGCAGGATACATTACTCATGAGGAGATTGAACCCGCATTAAATAAATTGAAAGAGTGGGGCTTTCAATGCCGGATCGGGGACACTATTGGTAAAAAAAAATATACGTTCGGTGGCACTGATGCAGAAAGATTGCAGGATATGCAGCAGTTAATAGATGACAAAAATGTGAAAGCGATTCTTTGCGCAAGAGGCGGGTATGGCATGGTAAGAATTATTGATGGGATCGATTTCAAAAACCTGGAATCACATCCAAAGTGGATCATCGGCTTTAGTGACATAACAGTAATGCATAGCCACCTGAACCGCAATTACGGAATCGCTTCTATCCATTCCAAAATGTGTAACAGCTTTCCGGATGACTGGAGCAAGGCCGAGCCTGTTCAAAAAGAAACTATTGAAAGTATTCGTAAGTGCCTCGTGGGAGAACAAATGCAATACTCATTTTTACCAAATACAAACAACAAAACAGGTAAGGCAAAAGGCATATTGACCGGAGGCAATTTAAAAACATTAGAGTCGCTTGCCGGAAGCAACAGTGATATTGTAACAAAAAATAAGATCCTGTTTGTAGAAGATACCGGCGAGTATCTTTACAGCATTGATCGCATGTTTTGGAACTTAAAAAGAACGGGTAAATTAACAGATTTAAAAGGGCTGATCGTCGGCGGATTTAAAATGAAAAAAGATGTCGAAGGGGAAGAGTTTGGAAAAACATTGGAAGAGATCGTACTGGAAAAAGTAAGTGAATATAATTATCCTGTGTGCTTTGATTTTCCTGTTGGCCATCAGCGAAATAATTACGCTTTAAAGTGCGGTGTTATGCACCAGCTCAGCATAGAACTAAATGAATGCACCTTAACCGAAATCAAATGATGACAATCCCGCCTTATTTAGTGAAAGGAGATATGATCGGCATTACGTGCCCTGCGGGCTATATGGCCGGGGAGAAGGCGCAAACCTGTATTGAAACCTTGCAGCAATGGGGCTTTGAAGTAATGGTTGGAAAAACGCTGGGAAGCAGTTCAACAACTTATTTTTCCGGAACAGATGATGAGCGCCGCAACGAATTGCAGGCCATGCTGGATGATGACAGCATCAAAGCTATCCTATGTGGCCGGGGAGGTTACGGAGTCAGCAGAATTGTAGACGGGCTCGACTTTACAAGGTTCAAAAAGAAGCCGAAGTGGATCATCGGTTACAGCGATATAACGGTATTACATTGCCACCTCAACAGGCGATTAAAGATCGCTTCATTGCATTCGCCAATGGCTGCTGCTTTTAATGAAGGTGAATATAAAAATGATTTCATTGCATCATTGCGTAAAGCGATCACCGGCAAGAAAACAAACTATAAATATGTAGCTCACCCGTATAATAAAACAGGAACAGCTACCGGTGAATTGGTCGGCGGTAACTTGGCACTACTTGTGCATGTTATTGGCACACCATCTGAACTTGATACTAAAAATAAGATACTGTTTATTGAAGATATTGGTGAGTTGATCTATAGCATCGACCGCATGCTCCTGCAACTAAAACGAAGTGGCACACTGAACAATCTTGCTGGCCTGGTAATAGGTAGGTTTACTGAAACAAGAGATACAGAGCGGCCGTTTGGAAAAAGCCTTGAGGATGTAATTAGTGATTTTGTCAAGGAATATGATTTCCCCGTGTGCTTTGGTTTCCCGGTGAGCCACCATAAAGAAAATTATGCATTGAAAGTGGGTGTTGTTCACCAACTTATTGTAAGCAAGAAGAAGGTGCAACTTTCTGAAATGCTGGAATAATTCAAGAATGAACTTTTATTGTATCGCCGGCCTATGACGCAAGGGCAGCTTGATATACAAATTGAAAGACTTTCACGAAAAATTTTTAAGCTTTGGCAGTTCGCCTATCAAATATATTCGGGAAAGAATGTTGCAATAAAAACTGCCCCTAACTGCTGCTCATTATTTGCTTAGCAACGAATCCATCTTTTGCTGAAACAAAGGAAACTTATTCAAACCGAAGTGCGAACCTTTTTCAATAGTGATAAATTGGTCGGTCGGTTTTAATACATCTTTTAACCTGGCAGCACAACGGTAAGGTATTACCCAATCGCTGGTGCCATGAAATATGGTGATGGGAGCTTTTACATCCTGCAAAAATTCATGCGTTGGAATTTTATAAGTGATCATCCTTGACACGGGGAAAAATGGCACATAACAACCAAAAACAGCCGGTATATCATAATAGGGTGTTTCCAGAATCAACTGCTTACAATCCTTTACTGACGCCAGGTAAGCGGCAATACCGGTACCGAATGATTTACCATAAATAAGTATGCTGTCCTTTTGATAAACAGAATTCGCCATCCTGTAAACCTGTTCTGCCTGCGCATATAATTTTCGCTCAGTTCGTTCACCCACGCTTTTTCCGTAACCAGGATAATCTTCCATCCAAACTTCGTAACCATGTTTGGTAAAATCGGTAGCAAACCTCGAGTACCGGTTTATGTTACCCTTGTTACCATGAAAATAAATGACCACTCCCTTGCGTACTGAATCCGTTGGAAAAAATTTTACGAGGCTTAATGTGTCCGTTTTATTTAATGGAATTTCTGCTTCTGCAAATGGTGTGTCAAACTGAAACTTATAATCCCTGGCGAGCACAACTGGATGAAATAAAAACACATTTTGTAAATAATACAATGCAATGCCAAGAATGCAATAAACCAATATAAACACTTTTAACCAGCGCTTAAATATCTTTAATTTCTTCGAACTCTTTTGTTCAACACTCGTCATTTCTTTGTTCATTTTAGTTGAGTTCAGGGAGCCAAAATATCCCTTATAAAATTATGGTATTCCGGAAAGCTGGGAAGGTTATTGTGACCGCCTCCGATGATACGAATCAACGTAACTTTTCTTGGATTGAGCGCCTGCAATTTTTCACTGTTACGAACTGGTATCAGCCAATCGCTGGTGCCATGCAAAATATAGGTGTGGCAATTTACTTTTGGTAGCCATTTATCTGTACGCATGTGAAATCGTAAAACCAGCTTCATCGGCAGTATCGGTAAAAACCTTTCCACTACTTTGGTAAAGCTATAATATGGTGCATCTAATATCAGGTATCGTGGTTTATTTTCACTTGCCAGGTGTGCCGCAAAGCCGCTGCCAAGGCTTCTTCCATACACAATCATGTGATTCTCATGGTAGGTTTCGATCAGCTTATTATATACAAACTGCATATCGGTTAGCATATCTTTTTCACTCCTCTTGCCGGTACTTTTGCCAAAGCCGCGGTAGTCTACCAGCACCACATCATAATTATACCGGAAAAAATCTGTAGCATATTTTGCCCAGCCTTTTATGCTCCGGCTGTTGCCATGAAAATATAATACCAGCCCCAATGGTTTTTCCACGTAAAAATGCAAACCATTTATACTTACTCCTTCTTCCACGTCAAAAAACAGTTCCCTGAAAGGCGCGGCATATTTATATTGAAAATTCTTATGAAGCTTTTCGGGTTTAAAAATAAACCGCTCCTGCAACAGGTAAACAACCGCGATTAAAAGCAGGTAGCCGATAATAATATAGATGAGCGTGTGAGACAATAGCTGTAGTTGTTGTTGCGGATAATTTTTTGTATGAAGCAAGGGGTGAATCCAGGTGAGTTATAAAAGTTTACACCTTTTAAAAAGGTGTAAACTTTATACAAAACGGTAAAGCAAAATACATATTCATGGTTTTATCCCTTGCGTAATATAAGTGAATCCGGCCCCATAAATTACAGCAAATAACTGGTAACCTTAAAGGGCAAATTGTTTTTTCCATGCTTCCATACCTCCTGCTAAATTGACAAGGTTTTTGAATGGGTATTTATCCTGAAGCCGCTGAATCGCAATCTGGCTGCGAACCCCTACCCTGCAATACATGATCACTGGTTTCTCTTTGCCGATCTCGTTAATATGGCTTGTTATTTCGGATAATGGTATCAGTTCTCCACCGATATTGAATGCTTCATGCTCGTGCTTTTCCCTTACATCTATTAATTGAATTGCTGTACCGGATTGTAACAAAGCTGCAAGTTCTGTCGACGTGATACTTTTCATACCATTAAGGTTAGTGTTGAACACAATATCCGTTTTCCCCAACAATTTTGTAACACCGGAAAAAGTTTCGTTGATAATCACGAGCCCTCTTTTCGAAATAACCTATACTTCGCATGGGATAAATTAATGACTTTTAAAAATGCAGGTATTTCAAAACTAAGATAGTTAAGTTAACAGGCGGTCTTTTAACCTTAGTAGAAATTTGCTCAATAATACTATCAAACCTTATTACCTTATTACCGTGTTGCAACATTTTCAAGTTAATTACAACCGATCGCTGGCGGGTAAGGTAATAAGGTTGAATCACTATTGTAACTTGTTCTACTAAGGTTGATACAAATCATCTTTCCGCTTGTGCAGTATAAAGAGTTAATGATTTTGATGTAAGACAATGAGCCTGGTTCTAAACATTTAAAAGGTCAATCAAATAATTGTAGCAACTAAATTGAATGAATGACGTTGCCAAAAGCTGTAAATGTACAAGAGGGCGATGCAAGGATGCTGATTGAAATACCATTGCCCGGACAAATAAAAAAGATTGTTCCAAACGAAAAGCCGATTATCGAACGTACTGTCTATTGTTCCTCT
Source organism: Ferruginibacter sp. (assembly GCA_039922055.1). GTDB lineage: Bacteria > Bacteroidota > Bacteroidia > Chitinophagales > Chitinophagaceae > Ferruginibacter. Next base: position 155 of record JBDSAP010000193.1, on the reverse strand, counting down.
TCGGTGTAAATGCGGCTGAGTTTTAATTTGCTTACCGGCGCCACTACCAATGGAAATTTCTCTACTGTTACCTTGCTTTGCTCGAGGCCAAAACCTTTTTCTTCGCTTAACGATATTTCTTTTACATAGAAATATAATTTCATGATCACCTTTTC
>JBDSAP010000192.1:0-2676 GCA_039922055.1 Ferruginibacter sp. | reverse complement strand
CCTTTTTCTGTTCTTAATGCAACGGCCTCACCTCTTATGTTTACCGGCCTGTCCGCATCAATTGTAAAACCGGTAACAGTGCTCAACACTTCATCACCCTGCGATAATGTATTGAATACTATCGGAGCTTCTTTTAAGAAATTTACCGTGGCCTCCGTAACAAATTTATCAGCCTCTTGCCACAAGGAGAAACTATGTGATTTTCCTGCGCCATTACTACTAATATCGGTCATGTTGATGCGACCCGGTTCTATTAAAAATTGTGGTTTGATCAATGATATCTCATCCTTAGTCGTTCCTTTTATATTGGCAAATAATCCATCAGCGCATTCCACCAACAAGGCCCCGTTGCCTTCTGCTTCCAGCGGTTGCATCAATTGTATTTGCGCCAATGGCAGGGCCCACCACATGCTGGTAATGTTAGCCTGGCCATTTATATCGACAAGCGGCGATTGAGTCTCATCAATATTAAATATGGGATCTTCGTTTACATTTAGCGAAATGCCTAAGCGTTTTTGTTGGGCAAAATATTTTGTATTGGGCTGGGTATTTTCCGGCGCTGATAAACTATTTCCAAACACAGTGGAACTAACTCCACCCACTTTTACTATTCCATTGTTAGTGAAAGAAAACTCAACCGGCAACTGGATAGTGGCATCCCTCGCGTCTTTTCCATATTGCCCTGCGGGTGCATTGGCAGGTCGAGCTTTTTGTACAAGGTTAAGCTGGCAGGAAAAATTTGATCCCGGTCCAAGAATAATTCCCGTTTGATTAGTAGTGAAATTTCCAGATAACTTGAGCGTACCGGAAGAGACTTTTAAACCGGCATATAAATCCGCAGGTGCAAAAGCATGTAATAATTTTGCCTGCACCCATACCGAAGTTGGAATGATTTGATAAGTATTTTGTTTTGGTATAGTAAATATCAGCCCGCCAAATATGTTGACGTTTATTTTAAAATACATAATGGGCGCCGGGTTACCCTGTACAAACAAAGCGACTGATCGTTGGATTCGAATAAAATCTATCCAAAAAGGCGGACGATCATTTATTATAAAAGGCCCGATGGTGTTGGAAATCGTACCAGCAAGAAATTGATTTAAGCCACCTGCAAGTTGGGTGCTTCTTACAGCATTCGTTCTCGCAAACACATGAAACTGCTCATCCGGATTGTCAACTGTAACAGGTTGGGGAACGGCTTGCTGCTCACCTTGTACAACGGCTGACACATCAACTATATCAGCAATATTGTTTAGATCTATATGGCTTATGTTACCTGCACCGATCAGGCGTAAAGTCTCTTCCAGGGAGCGTATTGCTTCAGAAGGCGCTTGTTCTTTTGTTTGAATTTGTCCGGCAAGTAGCTGCACCAGGGGATGGCTGTTTTCTGTTGACATCTGCAAATTGTTTAAAGATTATTTTGCTGATCTTATGGTGTAGAAGGGGTTCCCAAAATAGTTACACGCTTTTGTAAAAGCAAGTGAATTATTGAAATGGCTTGCATGGGTTACAAAAAACTTAGTATGGGGAAATAAATATAGGGTACAATTTAAACTGCTTAACGTTTAATTGTACAAATGGCGGGTTTGATTGTGCCGGAGGTTGGTTTCATTATTAGCCGGAGGTATCAATATTGCTGTTGTATTAAAAGGCCTGCGAATTTATGACAATGCAACACTTAAAAATTAATGTCACTGGCTTCTTTTAATTTGCAAATACCGTATGTAGGAACATTTCACTTATCGATATTACGATACCGCCAGGGATCATGTTGATTGTTGGCCAGGCTATTGAACTGCAATTAAGCTTCATTGGCGTCGCACCCTTGTACAGCATATCATTGCTGTACCACAATATCAATAACACCGCACTTCGGTTATGAACCCTCTCATCACATAATTGTTGGAGCCGGTGTTGCGGATATGTGTTTTGTAAACATTCCAACCACAGCAATACACGTGGTGCATCTGCTTATTCGTGTATTCTAAAAAAGAGCTATTATAAAATATTGATCATCGTTTTGATAATATACCTTTGCAGTTCCTCATGATCGAGAGAGATGGCAACTGCTTTCATTCGTAAAGCCTGCCAGGAATATTACACGGTTGCTGCTAACATGATTATCCCGATTGCTTTGCGTTTTTAAAAGCTCATTCCTGATATTGAATGACAAAAGGAGTGCGTAAGTGCTTCTCATCTGCCCGGCTTTAGCGTCATCGCATAAAGTTATCAGATTGAAAGAAGCGAGGTAAATTTTTTTAAATGCGTTTGTAGCAACCTTTTTTAAGCGGTTGCGTTTTTTAATTACAGAGTGGAACAGAACGCATATACATCGATAATTAAATATTTTATAAAGCTTTCGAGCGGTGGTGAAAAAAAGATTTTTATGTTTTAAAACAATATTCTGAAGCTGGGGCATTTTGACCCCAAAATAAAATTTGCATAATTGTTGCATATTAGTAAAAATTACGACTAATTACCGCGGCGCATTGTTAACCAAAGAAAAAAACCCCCATTTATGACTACTATTAAATACCCTATTGCCCTGATTATTATTTTGATGTTGTTTTCCAGTAAAAAGGAAGAAAAAGCGCCGGTTACCAGGCCTGTCGAATTTACCACCACAACTTATGAAGCCTTAGGTACCTACGACACATTAGGAAAACCTACCTATTT
>JBDSAP010000191.1:0-4705 GCA_039922055.1 Ferruginibacter sp. | reverse complement strand
ACCCTCATAGATGGCTTTAGCGACCACCTGAAAGATCAATTTCCCAATGTGACGGTGGTGGTCTTTTACATTGTAAATTTAGTGATCACTTTAGTGGTGACTACGGCCATATTCGCTGTTATCTTCAAAGTGTTGCCCGACGCTAATATCAAATGGAGAGATGTAATTTCCGGTGCGATTGTTACGGCACTGTTGTTTATGCTGGGTAAATTGGGAATATCGTTCTACATAAGCAAAAGCAATGTGGGCACTACCTACGGCACCGCCGGCTCCCTCGTGGTGCTGCTTTTATGGATTTATTACTCCGCCATCATTTTATATTTTGGTGCAGAGTTTACAAAGGCGTATGCTGTTAAGTATGGATCCAATATTTTCCCTAATCATTATGCGGTAACAACCAAAGTGGTAGAGGTGGAAACGGGCCGGCAATCCATTCAAAATAAAGAAAAAGCCAAGATAGAAACTACAGCGGAGGTAAAGGGAAAGACGATTGAAACTAAGGTAAGTAATGATAAGAAATAGAAGGATGAAGTTTTCTTAATGAGCTTTTACTCCTTCGTCACGAAATTATTTACCGTTATCTAAAATATGATCGATGATCTTCACCGCATGTTCTCTTGAGTTTTCAATAAATAAGCTGTGTGTATCCATGCCTCCGCAAATAACTCCGGCCAGGTAAATACCTTTTACATTTGTTTCATGAGTAGTGTCGTTGTAATAAGGTTTTCTTATTTCATCTGCGGATAATTCGATACCTGCTTTTTGCAGAAAATTAAGATCAGGCTGATAGCCAGTCATTGCTATCACCCAATCGTTAGAGATCGTTACAATTCCGGTGGGTGTGCTAATATCAACTTCCTTTTCCCGGATGGCCGAAATCGTAGAATTGAAATATGCCTTAATCGAACCTTCGCTGATGCGATTCATTATGTCTGGTCTCACCCAATATTTTACCCGGGTGCCAATATCATTATCCCTAACTACCATCGTTACTTCGGCACCTTTGCGCCATGTTTCCAACGCTGCGTCCACCCCGGAATTGTTGGCGCCTGTTACCACCACTTTTTCAAACGCATAGAAATGAGGGTCCTTATAATAGTGTGTAACCTTGGGCAAGTCTTCTCCTTTAATATTTAACAAGAAAGGAATGTCGTAAAAACCTGTTGCAATTATGATGTGGGCGCCATTGTAGGTATTTCTGTTGGTGGATATTTCATAGCCGGTTTCTATAGCTTTGATCCCAATTACTTTTTCAAACAGCTTTACATTCAAAGTAGCTGAAACTGCCACTCTCCGGTAATACTCCAGCGACTCACTCCTGGTAGGTTTCACATTATTACTTACAAATGGAACCCCGCCAATTTCGAGTCGTTCTGACGTAGAAAAAAACGTCATGTTGACCGGGTAGTTATACAGCGAATTCACAAGGCATCCTTTTTCCAGGATCACATAACTTAAACCTTTTCTTTTTGCTTCTAACCCGCAGGCCAAGCCAATCGGGCCGCCTCCAATAATGATCAAATCGAATGATGATTGCATTAATTATATTTTGTCTGGATAATACTGTCGTCTTAATTTTTTCAATTTGTTAGCTCAAATGCATAAATATTTTTGTCAAACCTGCTTATATAAACTGCCAATCTTTTAAGTTCAATATAATTAGTGAGTGTCTTCGCATTGAAAGGAAAAGTTTGACTAGTCATTCTATGTTTCTTATCGTTGGACAAGTGATAAAATATAATGGCTGATTGTTCTATGTACTTCTGTTGATAATTTCGGTTTGAGTCATACAGGGCATCAATTTGCTGAGCTTTTGAGAAATTACTATTTGTTACCTCTTCATAATAATTATTTTCTTTTATTTCGCAATTTTCAACAGTTAATAGAATCCTTTCTCCATTCTTTTTTAACTTGGCGAGTAACTCATTATTGTATTTATCTTGTTTAGAAAGTCTTAATGATCTTGAAGTAGTAATTAAAAATAGTCCAGCTATTCCTATGCCAATGCTAGCTATAAACCATAGAGTTGAATTGGTGATTACGGAACCATTATAATTTTTAAAGAAGCCATAACCTAGAAAACCGATAATAGCCAAAGTATATCCGGCGAATTTTTTGAGCATGTATTTTAAATTTGCGTTTAATAGCGAATTGCCAGTGGCTTAGTTGGCATCGTACATTCAACTTCCCATTATTGTGGAAAAGGGTGTGTTTGCTGAATATTATTTATCATAACCACAAATCTTGTTTTCTCAGATCGTATTAATTTAATTGAGCATTTACTTGAGGGAATTCCACTGAACTAAAATCCTTTACCACGTTGTACAATGTATCCCTTTCAACAGGTCTGCGTTTCACTTGCCGGATAAGTGTCACCAGCTCTTCGGTAGACATGGCCGGCGCTTGTTCTTCACTTCCGGCCATGCTATAAATTTTTGTTGAATCATCTATCGTACCATCAATATCGTTTACACCGAATGATAAACTCAATTGGGCATTCTCCCTGCCAAGCATTGGCCAGTACGCCTTCATGTGAGGAAAATTATCAAGGTATATTCTTGAGATCGCATACAGCCGCATATCCTCCGTAATCGTCGATTCAGGAACATCGCTCATATCATTGTCACGATTTCTAAACTTCAGTGGAATGAAAGTATTGAACCCGCCGGTTTTATCCTGCAAGTCTCTTAACCTTCTCATGTGATCAATGCGGTGTTCATACTTTTCAATATGCCCGTATAGCATCGTTGCATTGCTGTGCATTCCAAGTTCATGAGCAATCTCGTGTATCCGCAACCAACCATTTGCATCCACTTTATCTCCGGCGATCTGATCTCTTATTTCCGGTGCAAAGATCTCTGCACCACCACCTGGCAGGCTATCGAGCCCTGCGTCATGCAATTTTTTCATTCCTTCTTCCGCTGATAATTTTGCCTTGCGAAACATGTAATCCAATTCTACGGCAGTAAAAGCTTTCACATGCAATTCGGGACGATGAGCTTTTATTTTTTGCATCAGCTCAATAAAATATTCCATGTTCATTTTTGGATGAACACCTCCCACAATATGCACCTCGGTGATTGGCTTTCCGTCGTAAGTTTTTACAATATCCAGCATCTGGTCAATACTCAATTCCCAGCCCTCTTCCTTACGTGCATATAGCCGTGAATAGGAACAGAACTTGCAACTGAATACACAAACATTCGTTGGTTCAATATGAAAATTGCGGTTGAAATAAGTGGTGTCTCCATGTAATCTTTCCCTAATGTAATTGGCCAGTGCACCTGCAAATCCAAGACTTGCTCTTTCAAAGAGAATAATGCCTTCTCTATCAGTGATCCTTTGCTGCTGCTTCACTTTTTCAGCGATCAGTTTGAGGTCCGTATCAGCGGTATTTTCTATCAGGGCATCAATGGAAATATTCATCTTCAAAAATTTTGAGCAAAGTTATGCCTGATGTCTGATGTATGATGTCTGATGTATGATGTATTTTTGCTCCTTAGAGTTTTGTTTGCTATCCACTTTCATCGCTATTAAATTTTCCTCGTTTTCAAATTAACACGTTAGCTAATTATTCACTTCAATTGCTATTTAACTTTTACGCACTTTTTATTTTCACATTTTTACATTTTCAAATTTTCACATTAGTTCTTCACCATTCTTTCTACAATAATTTTATCAGAATAGATCATTTTCAAAATATACACGCCCCTTGCAAGATTGCGCAGATCCACATTTACTTCTGTTGGCGAATTGCCATCGAAGCGTTTATCCCAAACTAATTGCCCGGCAGCATTATAAACCTGTGCAGACCGCAGATCTATCGGCGGGATTAAATGATGTATCCTGAACGAACTACTAAATGGACTTGGATAAATAAGATAGCCCTGGTTCTTTAATCGTTCAGGTAGTACTTTACCTATGATATTTATATTATCGATATAAAGGTTGTTTTGTTTGTTGCCTTTTGCAATAAAATACACCTGGAAGTCTGGCACACCCTGGATCATCGGTGTAATATTTATCCGTTCATTTCTCCATTGCGTAGTTAGGGTTGGTATGTAGGCAATATTTGTAGGGTAGTTCGGATTGTTTTGCGTTTGCAGGTCTGCTCCCCATTTTTTCCAAATAGTGGTAGTAGTGATGCCGCAATCTGTTGTAAGTGCCACCTCCAATGTATCCACGGGCAGGCCACTGTTTCCAGGAAATTGAGCGCCCAGGTTATACGAATAATCAAAACTTACTAAAGCGGAGTCAACGGTTCCAAACACTACCCTTGGCGAAACAAATTTGTCGAGTGTATTCGCAAGAGAATAGGTGAAATTGTTGATCACCATTGATGCGGCCCCTGTCCTTGCAGCAGCGGTTGTCCTCGCCCAGGTGGTATTGTTATCAAAATTCTGAACTGCCCAGTTAGCAGGGGGAAATGCATTTTCTTCAAAGTCTTCTGAAACCGATCCATTAACAATCGCTATAACAGCAAAGCTTGAACGGGCAGTATCGTTCAACGGAACCGTGTCATCCACACCGTTAGGCTTTGATGTAAACACGGTAAATAAATGATTACCCGCAGGCACGTTTAGGGTGGGCAAACTGATGGTAAGCGGCGCACTGCATTTTGCAAGATTGCCCGTCCAGTTAAAGATTAGGTTCTGTCCTCCATCAATATTATAATTAAATGTTACGGCCTTTAAAGCATTGGTTC